>NZ_JBMDWU010000158.1:0-9245 GCF_048594385.1 Micromonospora sp.
GGCCGGTCAGGGGTTGGGAATCCCGTCGAACGACTTCGGCACGGTGAGCCAGGTGGCCCGGTCGAACGGCCAGAACACGGTGAAGGCCCGACCCACGACCTCCCCCTCGGGGATGGTGGCGCTGTCGATGTTGCGACCGGACTGCTGCCAGTGCTCCAGGGAGTCCCCGGAGGCCGAGCGGTGGTCACCCATCACCCAGAGCCGCCCCGCCGGGACGGTGATGTCGAACTCCTGGTCGGCGGGCTTGTCCTGCTGGCCGTTCGCGGAGTAGATGTAGGGCTCGTCGAGGGACTTGCCGTTGATCGTGAGTCGGTCCTGCGCGTCGCAGCAGACCACGTGGTCGCCGCCGACCCCGATCACCCGCTTGATGAAGTCCTCGCCGTCGGGGTTGCCGCTCCACTCGGTCGGTGCCTTGAACACCACGACCTCGCCCCGGTGCGGTGACCGGAAGTCGTAGACCAGCTTGTTGACCAGCACCCGATCGTCGATCTTGAGGGTGTTCTCCATGGACGGCGAGGGGATGAAGAAGGTCTGCAGCACGAATGCGCGGACCAGCACCGCCACCAGGATCGCGACGCCCAGGAGGATGGGCAGCTCCTTCCAGAAGGAGCTGCGCGGCTTTTCGGTCTGCTCGTCAATCACGGGTGGAGCCTACGTCGCCGGAGCCGAACGGGCCGCCCGGAACGCCGGAGGGGTTCCCGCCACCCGGCCCGCCACCACCGTTCCCGTCGGCGGAACCGGCCCCGACCGCCGGGCCGTGCGGGGTCGCGGGACCACGCCCGTCGCCCGGACCGGGTGCCGGCGGCGAGCAGGGCGGCGACCGGGAGGAGCAGGACCACGTCGCCGGTCGGGGTCGGCCGTACCGGGGCCGGGGCGGTGTTCGCGGCGGCGGAGTCGGACAGCTTGGCGAAGGTGGCCGGCACCGGCAGCGACGCCCACCGCGACGACGGCCACACCACCATGAACGCCCGGCCGACCACGTTGTCGATCGGCACCGGACCCTGGCAGCGGGCGTCCTGGGAGACCAGCCGGTGGTCACCCATCACGAAGATCTGCCCCGGGGGTACGACCACCTCGTCGAACCGGCGGGACCGGCACTCCTTGGGGTTCGGCGGGACGTCCAGCGGGGAGTTCCGCACCACGTACGGCTCGTCGAGCGGGATGCCGTTGACCATGACCCGGCCCTGGTCGTCGCAGCACTTGACCCGGTCGCCGGGCAGCCCGATCACCCGTTTGATGAAGTCCTTCTCGCCGGGGCGGCTCACCCCGACCAGATCGCCGAGGGTGCGACCGATCTTGCCGGCGGCACCGGTCGGCGGCACGGGATTCTCCTGGGCGACCCACTTGTCGGTGCCCCGGAACACCACGACCTCACCGCGCAACGGGTCGCGCATGTCGTAGACGACCTTGTTGACCAGGACCCGGTCGCCGATGAGGAGGGTGTCCTCCATCGAGCTGGACGGGATGAAGAAGGCCTGGAGCAGGAAGGTGCGGATCAGCACCGCGAGGCAGAAGGCCACGATCAACAGCAGTGGCAGCTCCTGCCAGAGGGGCATCTGTCGACGGGCGGGGCGGACCCGCCGACGCCACGGGTCCGCTGTGCCGTTCGAGTCAAGCACCTGCACCACGCCACTCCCCGGTCCGCAGAAACGACACTACCGCCCGGGAGCCTCGTCGAGGCCCCACGGGCGGCAGGGACGATCGGAGCGCCGCGATCTGTCGTCGCGACACCATCCGCCGGTCTGCGCCCGTACCGATCAGCGTAATGCGCTCTGGTCGATACGACATCCGCGCAGGTCAGGCGGCGTGGCGAACGGAGATCAGCTGGGCTGCTTCTCGCGCTTCTCCTTGATCTTGGCCTTCTTGCCGCGCAGCTCGCGCAGGTAGTAGAGCTTGGCCCGGCGCACGTCACCGCGGGTCACGACCTCGATCCGGTCGATACCCGGGCCGTTGAGCGGGTACGTCCGCTCCACACCCACACCGAAGCTGACCTTGCGGACCGTGAAGGTCTCGCGCAGACCGTCACCCTGGCGGCGGATGACGACGCCCTGGAAGATCTGGACCCGGGACCGGTTGCCCTCGACCACCCGCGCGTGCACCTTGACGGTGTCACCGGCCCGGAAGTCGGGGATGTCGGTACGCTTCGACTGGGCGTCAAGGGCGTCCAGGATGTTCATCGCTGCGTCCTCGTAATGCTCACGGCGCACCGTCACTCGGTGCGCGGATGGGTGATTCTGATCCCCGGGTGGTTGCCGGCGGGCCGACCCCGGTCGGGAATCCTCGCAGCCGCCCACGGCGTGGACGGATGCGGCAACCCCTCTACTTTGCCACATCCCCCGGGGGCAGGGGGAAGCCACCCCGATCCAGCGCGGCCACGTCCCGTTTATCCAGAATCTCCGGGGACAGCGCGGCGATCATGTCGGGCCGTCGGCGGGCCGTCCGGGTCAGCGCCTCGTCGCGCCGCCAGCGGGCGATCCGCCCGTGGTCGCCCGAGCGGAGCACGTCGGGCACCTCGTACCCCCGCCAGCTCGCCGGCTTGGTGTACATCGGGGCTTCCAGCAGGCCGTGGGCGTGCGACTCGTCGTCCAGCGAACCGGCATTGCCGAGCACCCCGGGCAGCAGCCGGGTGACCGCCTCCAGGATCACCAGCACCGCGACCTCGCCACCGAAGAGCACGTAGTCGCCGAGCGAGACCTCGGTGACCCGCAGCCGGGTCGCCGCGTGGTCGAGCACCCGCTGGTCGATGCCCTCGTACCGGCCGCAGGCGAAGAGCAGGTGCGACTCGGCGGCCAGCTCGTGCGCCATCGCCTGGGTGAACGGCGCACCGGCCGGGGAGGGCACCAGCAGCCGGGGCAGGGTCAGGCCGTCCGGGGCCAGTTCGTCGGGGGCCAGCGCGTCCAGCGCCTCACCCCACGGCTCGGGTCGCATCACCATGCCCGGCCCGCCGCCGTACGGCGTGTCGTCGACCGTGCGGTGCACGTCGTGCGTCCAGTCCCGCAGGTCATGGACGGCCAGCCGGAGCAGTCCCTGCTCCCGGGCCCGCCCGATCAGGGACAGGTCGAGCGGGGCGAAGTACTCCGGGAAGATCGACACGATGTCGACGCGCATGTGGGTGGCTTCCGGCTAGAGGTCGAGCAGACCGGCCGGCGGGTCGACGACGACGCGTCCGCCGGCGAGATCGACCTCCGGGACGATCGCCTTGACGAACGGGATCAGCGCACTGCCCCCCTGGGGGCGGCGCAGGACGAGCAGGTCGGAGGCGGGCGCGTGGTCGATCTTCGCCACCTCGCCGAGGTGCTCACCGGCCGGGGTGACCACGGCCAGGCCGACCAGCTGGTGGTCGTGGAACTCCTCCGGGTCCTCCGGGGGGGCGACGGAGGCGCTGTCCACCCCGAGCAGGGTGCCGCGCAGCGCCTCGGCGGACTCCCGGTCGAGTACCCCTTCGAAGGCCACCAGCATCCGCCCCTGGTGCCAGCGGGCCGACTCGATGGTCAGCTCGTCGGGGACCTCGTAGGCCACGCCGGGAGCGACGGCCTCGACCGGCTCGGCCGCCCCCCGGCGCGGTGCCGCCACCCGGGGCGTCGCCCCCGGCTCGGTGCACAGCACCGCGCCGGGGGCGAACCGCGCTTCGGGCTCGTCGGTCCGCACCTCCACGGTGACCTCACCGCGGATGCCGTGCGGTTTGCCGATCCTGCCGACGATGAGCAGCATCAGTACGAGTCGACGATGTCGACGCGTACCCCGCGTCCACCGATGGAGCCGATCACCTGACGCAGCGCCTTGGCGGTCCGCCCGGACCGCCCGATCACCGTGCCGAGATCCTCCGGGTGCACGCGGACTTCCAGCCGCTTGCCCCGACGGGAGTCGACCATGCGGACGCGCACGTCGTCCGGGTGGTCGACGATTCCCTTGACCAGGTGCTCCAGGGCGGGACGCAGCGGCATGTCAGGCCTGCTCACCGGCGTCGGCAGCAGCAGCCGGGGCCTCGGCCGGAGCCTCGGTCTTCGGCGTCTCGGTCTCGGCCGGGGCCTCCGCCTTGGCGGCCTTGCGGGCCGGCTTGGCGGGGGTCTCCGGGGCCAGGCCGGCGGCGGCCTTCGCCTCGGCCTCGTACGCCGCCTTGCGGTCGGCGCGCTCGGCGGCGACCTTGAGCGGCGGCGGGGCCGGCAGGCCCTTGAACTTCTGCCAGTCGCCGGTCAGCTCCAGCAGACGCTGGACGGCCTCGCTCGGCTGCGCGCCGACCGAGAGCCAGTACTGGACCCGCTCCGACTTGACCTCGATGATCGAGGGGTCTTCCTTCGGCTGGTAGACGCCCACGAACTCGATCGCGCGACCGTCACGCTTGGTGCGCGAGTCCGCGATGACGATGCGGTACTGCGGGTTGCGGATCTTGCCCATCCGCAGGAGCCGGATCTTTACGGCCACAGTTGTTTCGCTCCTGTTGCGATTTCACCGACCCGGCTACGGGCGGTGCACGGGTGAGCGTCGACCGGCACAGTGGGGTTGGGCCGGAGACTGCTCGATGGACTGGCGACGCGCCCGGGTTAGAGGGCGCCGGACGCGCGCCGGATACCAGCGACCCATTCTGCCAGATCACCCGCCGAACACTCACATCGGCCCACCCGACCGGCACGGCCGACCGGCGGGCCGGTCGCCAGTGAGCTACGACACACTCATCGCGCGGGTGGCCGGTCCCAGCCGGGTGGCAGCTCCGTCGGGGGCGTCCAGTCGCCCGGCGGGACGAAGTCGCACCAGGTGCCGTCGAACGGGAACGTCCCCGCCTCGGCGAGGGCGATCACCCGCTCCCCCTCCGCGCGTACGGCCTTCTCGTCGGTCACCCAGTAGTGGTCGGGGAAGGCGAGCCGCTCGGAGAACTCGTCCTCGTCCTTCCACTGCCAGCTGTGGTCGGGCCGGACCACCACGTCCAGGTCCTGGTCGACCACGTCCACCCCGGCCAGCGACCCGTCGTCCCACCGGACGCCGGGCTCCTCCAGGTTGACGTACCAGGCGGCGAACCGGTCCTTCTCGTCGCGGAAGAACCAGACCGAGTGGGCCGCGCCCACCGGCAGGAACTCCAGCAGCGGCGGTCCGTTCCACCGGCCCCGGGCCAGCCGGTACGACGAGGTGATCCACTCGGTGAACGGCATCGCCCGCATGCCCAGCCCCGCCTCGGACACCTCGTGCGCCACCGGCGTGTCCCGGGCCACCCAGAGCAGCAGGCCCCGGTCGTCGTCGAGCACCACCCGGGCCGGCCGGACCCACCCGATCCGGCCGTGCCGCACGTTCCGGTGCACGATCAGCTGACCCGGTTCGAAACGCACCACACCTCCACAGCTCTGCACGCACCTGCGGCGCGCCGGTCCCGGCGCTCCCGGGCTCCGGCCACGACGCCGGCCCGCGTCCCGGTGAGCCGGCGGTACACGGGAGGCACCGCCGGCAGAGAGCGGGTCGGCGGACCGGGCGCCGTGGGGCGGTTCAGTAGGCGCGGGCCAGGATGGCGGTCAGGTCCGGCTCGTCCTCGTTGTCCGGGACGGAGCCGTCGGCGCGCAACAGGCACCGGACGGTGACGCCCTGGCCGTTGGCCTCGGCCTCGCCCGCGATGCCGACGGCCGACCACGGCACCATGGCCCAGCCGGTGGCCGCCGCCTCGATCGCCTCGGCGAGGGTGGACACCTCGACGGTGCGGGACCGCCGGTGGGCGAGTGCCTCGTCGTGCAGGGCCTGCTGGTCGGCCTCCAGGGCGGCCAGGACGGCGTCGACGACGTCGGCGACCGGGGTGGGGGCCTTCGAGCCGTCCGTCCGCCGGACCACGACCGCGTTGCCGGCGGCCAGGTCGCGGGGGCCGACCTCGACGCGTACCGGGTAGCCGCGCAGCTCGGCGTCGACGGCCCGGCGGCCGAACGCGGTGTCGGTGCGGTCGTCGAGCGCGACCCGGACGCCGGCGTCGCGCAGCGCGTCACGCAGCTTGGCCGCCGCCTCGCCGACGCCGTCGCCCGCCTTGACGATCATGACGTACGCCTGGATCGGGGCCAGCCTCGGCGGCACCCGCAGCCCGTTGTCGTCACCGTGCGCCATGATCAGCCCGCCGAGCATCCGGGTGGAGGTGCCCCAGGAGGTCGTCCAGGCGTGCTCCCGGCCACCCTCGGCCGAGGAGTAGCTGATGTCGAACGCCTTGGCGAAGTTCTGCCCCAGCTCGTGGCTGGTGCCGAGCTGCAGCGCCTTGCCGTCGCCCATCATGCCTTCGCAGGTGTAGGTGGCGGTCGCCCCGGCGAACCGCTCCCGGGCCGTCTTCAACCCGACCACCACCGGGATGCCCAGCACGTTGACCATCAGGTCCTCGTACGCCTCGTGCAGGATCTTGCGGGCGTAGGCGCGGGCGTCTTCACGCGTGGCGTGCGCGGTGTGCCCCTCCTGCCAGAGGAACTCGCTGGTACGCAGGAAGACCCGGGGCCGCAACTCCCAGCGGACCACGTTCGCCCACTGGTTGAGCAGCAACGGCAGGTCCCGGTACGAGTCGATCCACTTGGCCATGAACTCGCCGATCACCGTCTCGCTGGTGGGGCGCACCACCACCGGCTCGGCGAGCTGCTTGCCGCCACCGTGGGTGACCACCGCCAGCTCCGGCGAGAAGCCCTCGACGTGCTCGGCCTCGCGCTTGAGGTAGCTCTCCGGGATGAACAGCGGGAAGTACGCGTTCTCCGCGCCGGCCGCCTTGATCCGGGCGTCCATCTCGGCCTGCATCCGCTCCCAGATGGCGTAGCCGGCCGGTCGGATGACCATGGTCCCCCGGACCGGGCCGTTGTCGGCCAGCTTCGCCTTGGCGATCAGGTCCTGGTACCAGCGGGGAAAGTCCTCCGCACGGGGAGTGAGCACGCGAGCCATGACCGCACATCCTATGCGCCCCCCGACGGGTCGGCGCAGCCGGGCGCGCCCGCACTACCATCTGCCGTCATGCTCTGCGACCCGGCACCGGCCCTGGCCCCGCTCGCCGCCCGCTGGGTGGCCTGGGTGGCCGCGCACCGTCAGCCGGTCAACCCGGTCAGGGACGACACCGGCCGGCACGGCGGGCGTCACCAGCCGGACGACGTGTGGTTCCTCGCGGGCACCTTCGGCGGCGGGGTCAGCCGGCGCTGCGTGGTGCCGGCAGGCCGTCCCCTGTTCTTCCCGGCGTTCAGCTACTGGCAGCCCGGCCGCCGCGACGAGCCGGCCGAGCCGATGCCCGACGCCAGCGGGCACGCCGAACTGGACGGGGCCCCGGTGCCGGTACGGCCGGCCGGCTCCGCCGCCTCGTTCCCGGTCCGGGGGTTCTTCAACAACGTCGTCACCACCTGGCCGTGGCCGGTGCAGGTCTCCTGCTGGGGCCTGTGGGGGCTGGTGCCGCCGCCGGCGCCGGGCACACACCGGCTGACCTTCGCCGGGCACGACGGCGCGCGGTTCTGGGTCGAGGCCGAGTACGAACTCGACGTGCGCTGAGCGGCGTCCGTGGCCGTCGACCACCGTGGTCGGCGGCGCAACCGGCGCGCGGGCCGGCCACGGGCGACCCGGCCGGTCAGCGGACCACCCGGCCGCGCAGGACGATCCGGCTGGGCGTCCGGACCACCCGCAGGTCGCGGCGCGGGTCCTCGGGGTAGACGACCAGGTCCGCCAGGCCGCCCTCGACCAGGCCGGGGAAGCCGAGCCACTGTCGGGCCCGCCAGGAGGCGGCGGCGAGGACGTCCACGGCGGGCATGCCGGCCTGCTCGTGCAGCAGCAGCATCTCCTCGGCGGCCAGCCCGTGGTCGATGCCGCCGCCCGCGTCGGTGCCCACGTAGATCGGCACCCCGGCCTCGTGGGCGGCACGCACCACCTCGGGGAAGCGGTCGCGCAGGGCGAGCATGTGGTCGGCGTAGCCGGGGAACTTGGGGCGGGCCGCGGCGGCGATGCCCCCGAAGGTCCGAATGTTGATCATCGTGGGGACCAGCGCGGTGCCCTGCCGGGCCATCAGGTCGATCAGGTCGAGGCTCAGCCCGGTGCCGTGCTCCACCGAGTCCACCCCGGCCCGCACCATGATCTCCACGGCCGACTCGCTGAACGTGTGCACCGCCGCGCGTACCCCGGCGGCGTGCGCGGCGGCCACGGCGGCGGCCATCGTGTCGGCGTCCCAGGCCGGGGCGAGGTCGCCGACGCCCCGGTCGATCCAGTCACCGACCAGCTTGACCCAGCCGTTGCCGGCGGCGGCCTGCGCGGTGACCGCCGCGGTCACCTCCGCCGCGTCGACCTCCAGACCGATGTCGCGCAGGTAGCGCTTCGGCGGGGCGACGTGCCGCCCGGCGCGGGCCAGTCGCGGCAGGTCCGGTTCGTCGTCGAGTTCGGGGTACGGGTACGGCGAGCCGGCGTCGCGCAGCGCGAGCACCCCGGCGTCCCGGTCGGTACGGGCCAACGTGCGGGCCTGGTCGAGGGAGGTGACCGGGGTGGCGCCCCGGGCGATGCCGAGGTGGCAGTGGGCGTCGACCAGGCCGGGCAGCACGAACCCGGAGTCGGCGACCGTCTCGGCGTCGGGCACCGGGTCGAAGGTGACCCGGTCGCCGTCGAGCCAGACGTCCCGGACCTCGTCGTCGGGTAGGAGCACACCGCGCACATGCAGAGCCATGCGCACAGTCCTACCCGATCACTTCCGCGCCCGTTCGAGGACCTCCTGCCGACGCCGCGTCCACGCCGGGAGGTCGAGCGTCACCTTCCAGGGCCGGTCGATGGTGACCAGGCCGTCGGTCTCCACGCTGGGCTCGTAGCCGCCCTTGGGGCTCAACAGCAGTTCGGTAAAGGTGATCTTCTCACGCAGCGGATCGAGGACCCAGTAGGCACCCACTCCGGCGTTGGCGTAGATGCGGACCTTCTCGTGCCGGTCGCGGATGGTCGATTCGGGGGAGATGACCTCGACGGCGAGCAGGGCGTCCTGGACCGGCACCGGCGAACGGTTCGCCTGCTCGACCCGGATGACCACCACGTCCGGTCGTGGTTCGTTGCGGCGGTCGATCGACAGGGACTGGTCCATGCTGACGAAGTAGTCGTCCGGGCAGTGGAGTTCGAGGGCGAACACCACCCGGGCACAGACGAACTGGTGTAGCGGCGTGGGGGACGGCACGATCAACCTTCCGTTGATCAGTTCGTACGGAAGGTCCTTCGGCAGGTCGCCGAGGTCGTCGACCGTCCACTCGTGCCGTTCGGGCAGGCTGGGTGCTGCGGTCATGACATCTCCTCCCAGGGGCGAC
>NZ_JBMDWU010000159.1:0-6988 GCF_048594385.1 Micromonospora sp.
CCGGCCCGCGACACGGCGGCCCGGTTCGCCGACTACGCGCAGCTCATGGCGGGGGCGCTGGGCGACCGGGTGAAGTACTGGACCACGCTCAACGAGCCGTGGTGCTCGGCGTTCCTCGGCTACGGCTCCGGGGCGCACGCCCCCGGGCGGTCCGACGGGGCGGACTCGGTCCGGGCCGGGCACCACCTCATGCTCGGTCACGGGCTCGCCGTGCAGGCCCTGCGGGCGAAGCTGCCGCAGGCCCAGCTCGGCGTCACGGTCAACCTCTACCCGGTGACCCCGGCCAGCGACGCCCCGGGCGACGTCGACGCCGCCCGCCGGATCGACGGGTTGGCCAACCGGTTCTTCCTCGACCCGCTGCTGCGTGGGTCGTACCCGGCGGACCTGACCGCCGACCTGGCCGAGGTGACCGATTTCGGACACGTCCGCGACGGCGACCTGGAGATCATCTCCACTCCGCTGGACCTGGTCGGGATCAACTACTACAGCCGGCACGTGGTGGCCGCGCCGGTCGCCGGCGAGGAGCCGGAGAAGTACTGGCGGGCGCCGTCCTGCTGGCCGGGCAGCGAGGACGTGCGGTTCGTCACCCGGGGTGTCCCGGTCACCGACATGGACTGGGAGATCGACGCCCCGGGCCTGGTGGAGACGCTGCGGCGGGTCCACGAGGAGTACACCGACCTGCCGCTCTACGTAACCGAGAACGGCTCGGCGTTCGTCGACACCGTGCAGGACGGTCGGGTCGACGACGTCGACCGGTTGGCCTACTTCGACGCCCACCTGCGGGCCTCGCACGAGGCGATCGAGGCCGGGGTGCCCCTGCGGGGCTACTTCGCGTGGTCGCTGATGGATAATTTCGAGTGGGCCTGGGGTTACACCAAGCGCTTCGGGATGATCTGGATCGACTACGACACCCAGGCCCGTATCCCCAAGTCCAGCGCCAGGTGGTACGCCGAGGTGATCCGACGCAACGGTCTGGCCGCACAATAGGCAGAGGCCAGCCAGCATGCCGGACGGCCCCGCCGCGCCGCCCGCCCCCGGGGGCGGACGGCGGGGACCGTCCGACGTCGGAGGAGCAGACGATGACAACGCAACGCACCCGGTCACTCGGGCGCCCGACCCTCGACGCGGTCGCCGCCCGCGCGGGTGTCGGGCGGGGCACGGTCTCCCGGGTGGTCAACGGCTCACCCCAGGTCAGCCCGGAGGCCCGGGCCGCCGTCCAACAGGCCATCGCCGAACTGGGGTACGTCCCGAACCGGGCGGCACGGGCACTGGTCACCCAGCGGACCGACTCGGTGGCCCTGGTGGTCTCCGAGTCGGGGGAGCGGGTCTTCACCGAGCCGTTCTTCGCCGGCATCGTGCGGGGTGTCAGCTCCGGCCTGCTGGAGACGCCGCTGCAACTCTGGCTCGCCATGGTGCAGTCCCCGATCGAACGGGAACGGGTCGAGAACCACCTGACCAACCAGCACGTCGACGGGGTTCTGCTGCTGTCGCTGCACGACTCCGACCCGCTGCCCACCCTGCTGGAGGAGCGCGACCTGCCCACCGTGCTCGGCGGTCGGCCGGCCCGGATGCTGCGCCCGGGTGCGCGGCCGTCCTGGGTCGTCGACGTCGACAACGTCGGTGGCGCCCGCCACGCGGTGCAGCACCTGGCCCGGCAGGGCCGCCGTCGGATCGCCACCATCGCCGGCCCGCAGGACATGGGCGCCGGCCTCGCCCGGCTGGTCGGCTACCGGGAGGCGGTGGAGTCCACCGTCGGGATGCTCGACCCCCGCATGATCGCCTACGGGGACTTCAGCGAGGGTAGCGGCGCGGCGTGCATGCGCCGGCTGCTGGAGGCCTGCCCCGAGCTGGACGCGGTCTTCGTCGCCTCCGACCTGATGGCGTTCGGCGCGCTGCGGACGCTGCGCGAGTCGGGCCGACGGGTGCCCGAGGACGTGGCGATCATCGGGTTCGACGACTCGCCTGTCGCCCAGCAGGCCGACCCGCCGTTGACCACGGTCTTCCAGCCGGTGGAGGAGATGGGCCGGCAGATGGCCCGGCTGCTGGTGGCCCGCATCCGGGGCGACGAGATCCCCACCCCGCACATCCTGCTGGACACCGAACTCATCCAGCGTGCCTCCACCTGAAGCGCTTCGACACCTCCGACCTCCACCTCCGGCCCTCAGTCGGGTGACCCGACGCGCCGGTGGCGTCGGTTCAGGCCAGCGGCTCAGGCTCAGGACCAGCGGCGCAGTTCCCGCTTGGCCAGGGACGCGCGGTGCACCTCGTCCGGGCCGTCGGCGAGCCGCAGGGTGCGGGCCTGGGCCCAGAGCCCGGCGAGCGGGGTGTCCTGACTGACCCCGGCGCCGCCGTACCCCTGGATCGCCTTGTCGATCACCCACTCGGCCATCGCCGGAGTAGCGATCTTGATGGCCTGGATCTCGGTGTGCGCACCCTTGTTGCCGACGGTGTCCATCAGCCAGGCGGTCTTGAGCACCAGCAGCCGGGCCTGCTCGATCCGGACCCGGGATTCGGCGATCCACTCCCGGACCACGCCCTGCTCGGCGAGCGGCCGACCGAACGCGATCCGCTCGTTGGCCCGCCGGCAGAGCAGCTCCAGGGCCCGCTCGGCCATTCCGACCAGGCGCATGCAGTGGTGGATGCGGCCCGGCCCGAGCCGGGCCTGGGCGATGGCGAACCCGCCCCCCTCGGCGCCGACCAGGTTCTCCACCGGCACCCGGACGTCGACGAAGTCGATCTCGGCGTGCCCGCCGTGCGGGGCGTCGGTGTAGCCGAAGACCGTCATGCCCCGGCGGACGTGCACGCCCGGGGTGTCCCGGGGCACCAGCACCATGCTCTGCTGGCGGTGCCGGTCGGCGTCCGGGTCGGTCTTACCCATCACGATGAACAGCTCGCACCGGGGGTCCATCGCCCCGGACGACCACCACTTGCGCCCGTTGACCACGTAGTGGTCGCTGTCGCGGACGATCCGGGTGGCGATGTTGGTGGCGTCGGAGGAGGCCACCTCGGGCTCGGTCATGCAGAACGCCGAGCGGATCTCACCGGCCAGCAGCGGGGCGAGCCACCTGTCGCGCTGCGCCCCGCTGCCGAACTCGGCGAGCAGCTCCATGTTGCCGGTGTCCGGGGCGGCGCAGTTGACCGCCTCGGGGGCCAGGTGCGGGCTGCGCCCGGTCAGCTCGGCGAGCGGGGCGTACTGGAGGTTGGTCAGCCCGGCGCCGTAGCGCGGATCGGGCAGGAAGAGGTTCCACAGGCCGCGCCGTCGCGCCTCGACCTTCAGCTCCTCGAGCACCGGGGACCGCGACCACGGGTCACCCGCCGCGACGACCTGCGCGGCGTGCACCGCCTCGGCCGGCAGGACGCACTCGTCCAGGAACGCGCCGAGCCGCTCCCGCAGCTCGACGGTACGGGCGTCGTAACCGAAGTCCATCAGTTCCCCCTGACAGCGCGCAGACCGTGCTCCACCAGGGGCGTCACCATGTCGCCGATCCGGTCGAACCCACCGCCGAGGGTCTGCCCCAGGGTGTGCCGGTAGTGGATGCCCTCGCAGATCACCGCGAGCTTGAAACAGCCGAGGGCCAGGTGCCAGTGCAGCGGCCCCACGTCGACGCCGCTGCGGCCGGCGTACCGGGCGATCAGCTCGCCGCCGGTGGGGAAGCCGGCGCGCGGGCCGAGCCCGTCGGCGACCGGGTTGCCCTCGGCGAGGTCGCTGTCGCCGAGCACGTCCCAGTACGTCAGCAGCAGCCCGAGGTCGGCCAGCGGATCGCCCAGGGTGGCCATCTCCCAGTCCAGCACCGCCCGGACCGACACCGGGTCGACCGTGGTGAGCAGGTTGTCGAGCCGGTAGTCGCCGTGCACGATCCGGCCGGCGTTGACCCCCTCGGGCACCGAGGCGGCCAGCGCGTCGCGTAGCTCGTCCACCCCGGGCAGCTCCCGGCTGCGGGACCGGTCGAGCTGGCCGGCCCAGCGTCGTACCTGCCGGCCGAGGTAGCCCTCCGGACGGCCGAAGTCGGCCAGCCCCACCTCGGTCGGGTCGACGGTGTGCAGGGCGGCGAGGGTGTCCATCATCGCCCAGGCCAGGTCGCGGCGTTGCCCGTCGGTGAGCGGGTCGGTCTGGGCCCGGGTGCGCAGCACCTCGCCCGGCACCCGGCGCATCAGGTAGAAGGGTGCCCCGATCACCGCCGGGTCGACGCAGAGCAGCACCACCCCGGGCACCGGCACGGCGGTCGGCGCGAGCGCGGCGATCACCCGGTGCTCGCGGGCCATGTCGTGCGCGGTGGCCAGCACGTGGCCCAGCGGCGGGCGGCGCAGCACCAGCTCGCGCCCGCCGCAGTGCAGCAGGTAGGTCAGGTTGGACTTGCCGCCGGCGATCAGGCTGGCCCGCAGCGGCCCGTCGGCCACCAGCTCCGGCCGGTGTGCGGCCAGCCACCCGGTCAACCGGTCGAGATCCAGCCCGGGTGGCGTCCGGTCGCCGGGGGCTCCGCCGTCGTGGGACGCGTCGACGGCCGGCTCGGTCATCCGCATAGTTGATGGCAGGTCAGCCGGGTTGTCAAGGTCAGCGATTTTCCGCCCGGGACATGCCACGGCAACAGGGGCGAAATGGTCAACCGGCAGGCTGGGGACCAGCCTGCCGGCCGGGTGCGGTCGGCCCGCCGAGCGGAGGGACAGACATGTTGCTGAGAGTTCGGGTGACCCTGCCGGACCGACCCGGGACACTCGGCCAGGTGGCCCGCACGCTCGGCGTCTCCGGGGCGGACATCGTCCAGGTCGTGGTGCTGGAGCGGCTCGGCGGCCGGGCGGTGGACGACTTCACCGTTGTCTGGCCCGGCGCCGCCCGGGTCGAGGGGCTGCTCGCTGGGCTGGCCGCCATTCCCGGGGTGCGCGTCGACGGGGTGTGGCGGGCGATCGGCGCGCCGACCACCACCGGTCAGGACGCCGAGCTGCTCGCCCAGGTGGCGGCGAACCCCACCGACGGGGTGGCCACCCTGGTCGACGCGGTGCCCGGGTTGCTCGCGGCGGACTGGGCGGTGGCGGCCGTCGTGCCGGTGGACTGGGCCTCGCGGGCCGGCGCGGGGACGGCGACCGTCGGGCACGCCAGCTGGCGCGCGCCCGAGCCGCCCCGGCTGCCCGAGGTGACCCCGCTGCGGGCCCGCACGTTGACCATGGCCGACGGCACGCACTACGCGATCGCGCCGTTCGGCCGGGCCGGGCTGGTGCTGGTGGTCGCCCGGGACCACACCGAGCCGCTGACCGCCGCCGGGTTCCACGCCACCGAGGTGGACCGGCTCGCCCAGCTCGTCCGGGCCAGCGCGGTGATCCTCGGCGACCGGCTCGACATGGTCGGCCCGCAGTCGGTGACCACCGTCACCTGACCTGGGCGAACGGTTGCCGGTGCGACACCGCCGGGCAACGCCACGGCAACAGGCCGCGGGCAGGCTTCGTGGTGGGGAAGGGAGTGGACATGGCGCTGTGGCGGGTTCGCGCGACCGTGGACGACCGGCCGGGATACCTGTCGGTCCTCACCGCGAGTCTCGCGTTGCGGGGGGTCAACATCCTCACCGTGCAGGTGCACACCACCGAGGTCGGCGCGGTGGACGACTTCCTCGTCGACGCGCCGGACACCCTCGACGAGGCGGATCTGATCGCCGCCGTCGAGCGGGGCCGGGGCCGGGACTGCTGGGTCGCCCGCAGCGAGGCGCGGGGCCTGGCCGACCAGCCGACCCGGGTGCTCGGGCTGGCCACCCGGCTGGTCGGTGACCCGGAACTGGCAGGTGAGGTGCTGCGGGCCACGCTCGGCGCGGACGAGGTGACCTGGCGTCCGACGGCTGCCGGGGGGCACGACGCGGTGGGCACCACGACCATGCTGCTGACCGACCCGACCGGCGGCTCGTACGAACTGCGCCGGCAGGCGCCCAGCTTCACCCCGGCCGAGTACGCGCGGGCGCAGGCGCTCGTCGAGTTGGCGGCGGCGGTGGCCCGGCGGGAGGCCGACCGGGTGGTCCTGGTGCTGCCCGACGGGGCGGAGCTGACCGTCCGGCCGGCGACCGCCGACGACCTGGCGGGCGTGGTCGACCTGCACGAGCGCTGCTCGGCGCAGAGTCGACAGCGGCGCTACCTGAGCGGGGCTGCGCTGCCCTCGCCGGCCCGGCTGCGCCGGTTGCTGGAACCCGCCCGGGGGCTGACCCTGGTGGCCACGACGACCGGCTCCGGCGGGGCGGCGGAGTCGGTCGTCGCACTGGCCAACCTGCTCGGCGAGGGCGACGAGGTGGAGGCGGCGCTGCTGGTCCGGGACGACTGGCAGCGGCGGGGGCTGGGCACCGGGCTGCTGCGCCGGCTGCTCGCCCACGCCGAGCGGGCCGGGTTCGCGGCGCTGGTCCTGCACACCCAGGCGGAGAACACGCCGATGGTGCGTACGGTGGCCCGGCTGGGCCGGTTCGCGCCGATCGAGCGGGACGGCAGCCTGCTCACGGTGACCGTCGCGCTGTCCGCCCGGGTGGGCGACGGCCCGGTCGCCGACGGGACCGGTCGGCCCGGTGCGGCCGTGATCGGTCCCCGGCGGACGAGCACGACCGGCGGGGTCTGCTGACGGCCGGGCACCGCTCATCGAGACGACCCGTGTGGCACCGGGCGGGGGCTTCCTTCCGGTGCGTGGCCGAACTCCGATGCGGAGAACGGTGTACAGGCAGGGCCCCCGGTGCGGGGGCCCTGCCCATGTCCGGGCCGTTTCCGGGTCACCAGTCGGGGCCTGCCGCGCCCCGGGGCCGCCGCCTCCCGGTCGGTGGGCGCACGGTCGGTGGGTGTTTCGGCCGGCGGGGTGGCGCTCAGCCGAAGAAGACGCCGGCCCGACGGTGCCCCGAGACGCAGAACCGGTTGCCCTCGGTGTCGGCGAGGACGACGTACGGCAGTTGGCCTGGCTCCGGCTCGGCGGGGTAGTGCGGCCAGTCGACCCGTTCGGCGCCCAGACCGCACAGCCGGTCGACCTCGTCGTCGA
>NZ_JBMDWU010000016.1:0-6172 GCF_048594385.1 Micromonospora sp.
GGCGGGGGGGGCGGGGGCGCGGGGTCGCGGGGCGGGCCACGTTCGTGGCGTTCTACCTGGGGACGGTGCGGGCGCTGGGGCTCAGCCGGGTGGATCTTTTGGTGCTGCGTACCCTGGCCCGCCGTCGCCGCCGCGGCGACCCGTCCGACGCCACCGGGGACGCCCCGGGCGTCGTCCCGTCCGACGGGCCGCCCCCCTCCGGGGTGGGCGGGGGTGGCCGGGACACCTCCGGTCGGGTGGTGTCGCGGTGAGCGCGGGGCCGCGCCGGGCCACCGTGGACCGGCACCCCCCGGTGGTACGCGGCACCCCCCCCTGGTCACGGGCGGCGCTGCCCCGCCGGGTCGGCGCACTGCCCGACTGCCAGATCATCGGCGGGCAGCGGTGCGGCAACACCTCGCGGCACCACTACCTCGCCGCGCACCCCGACGTGCGGGCCGCCACCGGCAAGGAACTCCAGTTCTTCAGCCTGCACTTCGGGCGGGGAACCCGCTGGTACCGGGCGCACTTCCCGCCGGCCGCCCCGGGCCGGCGCAGCTTCGAGGCGAGCCCCTACTACCTGTTCCACCCCGGCGTGCCGGCCCGGGTGGCGGCGACGCTGCCCGAGGCCCGGTTCGTGGCGCTGCTGCGCGACCCGGTCGAGCGGGCCTACTCGCACTACCTGCACACCCGCTCGTACGGGCTGGAGCCGTTGAACTTCGCCGAGGCGCTGGCCGCCGAACCGGGGCGGCTGGCCGGGGCGCTGGTCGACGGGCCGGACACCCCGGCGGCGCACCACGCGCTGCGCAACTTCTCCTACGCCGCGCGGGGCCGCTACGCCGAACAGCTCGACCGCTGGTACGCCCACCTGCCCGCCGACCGGCTGCACGTGATCCGCAGCGAGGACCTGTACGCCGACCCGGCCGGCACGTACGCCGGGGTGCTGCGGTTCCTCGGGCTGGCCCCGTACACCCCGGCGGAGTTCGCCCGGCACACCCGGCGGACGGACTCCGGGCCGTCGCAGCTCACCCCGGCGCTGCGGGCCGACCTGGCCGCCGGGTTCGCCCCGCACAACGCCCGCCTGGCGGACCTGCTCGGCTGGCCGCGTACCTGGTGAGCGAGCGGCACACCTCCCGCTGCCGAGGTGAATGCCGCCGCGCCAGCGTGCGGGACCATGAACGGATGGCGATCATGTAGACGACACGCCGAGACCAGTGCGCAGAATCGCAATGTGATCATGGGAGGCCCGCCGCACCCACCCGTGCCCGACCGCACCCGCCCGTGTTCCGACCGCACTGCCCCGGGGCCCCACCGCACCTCCCACCGCAGCGGGTGCGGCGGGGGAGGCGGTCAGCGGATCGGGCCGAGGACCGCGTCCGGGGTGCCGGTGGCGCGCACCAGCACCGGGCTCGGCCCGATCGGCAGCGCGCCCCCGCGGGCGGCCGGGTCGGCACCGACCGGGCCACCGGTCACCCCGGCCGCAGCCGGCAACGACACGGTGCCGGTGGAGGTCGACCAGACCACCAGGGTGCTCTCCGCACCCCGCCGGAACGCCACCCCGGTCAGTCCCTTGGCGTTCACCGGTTCGACCGTCGCGTCCCGGGCCGCCGCCGCCAGGGCGGCCATCATCGCGCCGGCCTGCCGCTGGGTGCCGTCCGGGTCGAGCAGCCCGTAGCGGACCTCCGCGCCGGCCCGGTTGTTCGGGTTGTACGCCAGCGGCAGCCAGAGCACCTCGCGGACGCCCCCGGCGACCAGCATGCTGACCACCTTGACCATCTCGTCGCCCCGGGCCGCCGCGTCGTCGTCGCCGTCCTTCCAG
This sequence comes from Micromonospora sp., assembly GCF_048594385.1. Lineage (NCBI taxonomy): Bacteria > Bacillati > Actinomycetota > Actinomycetes > Micromonosporales > Micromonosporaceae > Micromonospora > Micromonospora sp. The sequence continues at coordinate 1,796 of NZ_JBMDWU010000016.1, forward strand.
AACTGGCCGACCTCCCACGCCTGCACCGGGACACCGGACGGCGTCTCGGCCCGCAGGTAGTCCAGCAGCGCCGGCACCCCGGAGAAGTGCTCGTAGAAGTGCAGCTGCCGGACGTCGACCACCCGGTCGTCGAGCAGCTTCTCGGTGACCGCGAGGTAGGCCAGGTTGCGGGAGTTCTGCGCGTTGTCCAACGCGGTACGCAACGCCGCCGGGTCGTTCACCGCCGGGATCAGCCGACCCCGGGTGCCGATCCGCCGCTGGAAGTACGCCTGGTAGGCGGCGACGGCCTGGTCGGGTTGCCCGGCCCGCAGCAGCCGGTCGGCGACCCCCATCCCGTACGCGACGCTGCTCATGCCCGAGTCGACCACCTTGGCCTTCGGGTCGGCCGCGCGGATCGCCTCGGCGGCGGCGGTGACCAGCCGGCGGTAGTCCTCGGGGCTGCCCGCCCAGTACTGCTGGGCGTTGACCTCGTTCTCGATGGCGTACTCACCGACGCCGTACGGGGCGTACCGCTGCACCAGCGTGCGGACGAAGTTCTGGTAGGCGGCGAGGTCCGTCGGCATCGCCGACTCGGTCTTGTTGGCCTGGCCCCGGGTGAACTTCGCCGTCCCGCCGGTCGCCCAGCACACCCCGGTACGGATCTTCAGGTGCAGGGTGATGCCGAGCTTACGGCTGCGTTCGGCGATCTGGTCCACCGCCGCGAAGTCCGGGCTGCCCTGGGTCTTCTCGATGTCACACCAGCTCAGCTCGTGGTACGTCGCCGAGCCGGAGAGCTTTTCCAGGTAGGGGACGAACTGGTCGTGCCGGGAGAAGTCCCAGTGCGCGCCGAACGGGTTGCGGACCGGTGCGCCGGCCGGCAGCGGCGTACCGCTGGCACCGGCTGACGGGGCGGCCGACGGCGCGGTCGCCGACGGGGCCGGCCCGGGGGCGGGATCGTCCGAACAGGCCGCCGAAGCGACCAGGGCGAACAGCACCGCCCCGGCGACCAGCACCCGCCGCCCGACCCGACGACCCGCCGGCGAGCCGGCCCGGCGGTTCACCGGTAGCCCAGTTCGCGCAGGGTGGCACCGGAGAAGACCCGGACCAGCACCCGCAGGAAGGGATCCAGCTCGCGGCGGTAGGTGCCGACCCGGGAGCCGTAGATCGGGGCGTCGGTGCCGGCGGCGGCCCGCCGTCGCTGCGCCTCGGCGGTGTACTTGCCCGCCACGTCGTGCTGCTTGCCGTCGTAGTCGAGCACGCCAGCCTCCCAGGGTTCGCCGAGGAACTCGAACAGGCCCCGCATGGCCTTCTCCGGGTCGGTGACCGTCTCCTCGTAGCGCAGTTCGTGGTAGCGGTCGGCCGGCAGCCGGGCCCCGGCGGCGCGGGCGATCCGGATGTAGCGCGGCCACTTCACCACGCACTTCACCGCCGACCAGTAGCCGAACCGCTTGCGGTGCGACACCACCACGTCCCGGCCGTCCCGCACGACGTGTACGAACTGCGCGTCGGGGAAGACCTCGGCCAGGAAGTCGATGGACAGCGCGTACAGCGGCGTCTTGTCGGCCCAGCGGGTCTTGCCCCGGGACCGGGCGTAGTCGGCCTGGATGCCGCCGAAGAAGTCGGCGATGCGGCCCAGCCAGTACTCCCGGGGGAACCCGAAGCGGGACAGCCGCTCCCAGTCCCGCCCGACGATGCGTTGCATGTCGGCCAGGAACCGGGTCTCCGGGCCGCAGCTCACCCGGGAGTGCGAGTCGAGCACCAGGCGCAGCATCGTGGTGCCGGAGCGCTGGCAGCCGACCAGGAAGATCGGCCCCTGCGGCCGGTCCGGCCGGGCGTCGGGCAGCGGGGTGTGCGGTTCAGCCATGGTCCACCGCCTCCTGTCGGCCGGCCGACGCGTCCAACCGGCCGGCCAGCTCGGTGCACAGCGCCCGCACCCGGGCGTCGATGTCCAGCCGGGGCCGCGCCGGGGTGCGCGCTCCGACGTGCGCGTGCAGCGCCGGGTCGTACGGCAGGTCGAGGAAGGCGCACAGCCGCCGGGTGTACCCCGCCGGGTCGGCGACCAACGCGTCGTACGAGCAGAGCAGGGTGTCCGGCCGGTCGGCCAGCCCGAGGGAGAAGTACAACGAGTTGCGCACGTACCAGAACAGGGCGGCGGCGGTGTACGGGGTCATCCGGTCGTAGTCGAAGCCGGCGACCAGCTCCCGGGTCGACGCGTCCAGGCGCTGCCCCTGCCAGCGGTCCCCGATGGTGCCGTCGGCGATCGCCCGCAACGCCCGCAGGTTGGCGTCGCCGAACTTCGCCACCTCGGAGCGGGCCCGGTCGTCGACGTCCCGGTACGCCCACAGCGCCCGCCCCGGCGCGACCCCGGGCAGGTCGAGCAGCTCGTCCACCCGGTGCGTGTCGCACAGCGGCTTGACCAGCACGTACCGGTGCCGGCTGCGGGTGACGACGGCGACCAGCACCGGGTCGGGGCGCAACCGGAAGCGGTGGAACACGGCCCGGTCGTTCTCGTTGCGGACCTCCACCGACGGGTCGGCGTCCAACCCCCGGGTCAGCATGTTGGTGCCGGAGCGTTGCAGGCCCACCAGGTAGACCGGGACGGCCCGGCCGGGCGGCCCGGGGTGGGCCCGCCGCCAGCGCCGCTTCGCCAACGCGGTGCGGGCCCGCTCGACCGGGTCGAGCCGGTCCTCCTCGATCAGCCGCCGGACGCCCTCGGTGCGCGCCCAGCGCAGGTGCCGGCGGACCCGTCGGGCGGTGTACGCCAGCGCCGAGGGTTCGTCGGGGTGGGGCACCGGGTCCTCCTCGGGCACGTCGGGCGGGGTGGGGCACACGGTACCGGCAGATCATCACGGCTGGCCACGTGGCCGTGTGGTCAGCCGGCGATGGGCCGTGTGGCTACTTGGGGATCATGAGCTGGACTCACGACACCGGTGTTGCATACGGTGGGGCCCCTGGTCACCGCTGCTGTCCGGGGCGACCACCCCACCCCGCGACCCCCGACGGACCCCAGCAGCCACCTCCGGAGCAGGCCGATGCGTGTCCTCCACGTCAACAAGTTCCTCTACCGGCGCGGCGGCGCCGAGGGTTACCTGCTCGACGTCGCCGAGCTGCAACGGGGCGACGGCGACGAGGTGGCGTTCTTCGGCATGACCCACCCGGACAACGACGCACCCACCCCGTACGCCAGGCACTTCCCGTCCCACGTGGAGCTGGACCCGACGCCGCGCGGCGCGGGCGCCCGGGCGGCGGTGGCGGCCCGGATGATCTGGTCGCCGGCCAGCCGGCGGGGCCTGGCCCGGGTGCTCGCCGAGTTCCGGCCCGACGTGGTCCACCTGCACAACATCTACCACCAGCTCTCCCCGTCGGTGCTGGCCGCGGTGCGGGCCGCCCGGGTGCCGGCGGTGATGACCCTGCACGACTACAAGCTGGCCTGCCCCAGCTACCAGATGCTCGACCGGGGCGCGGTCTGCGACGCCTGCGTGACCGGTGGCCCGCTACGGGCGGCCCGCCGCCGCTGCAAGGACGGGTCGCTGGGGGCCAGCTCGCTGCTCGCCGTCGAGTCGTGGCTGCACCGCACCACCCGGGCGTACGGGCCGGTGCAGGCGTTCGTCAGCCCCAGCCGGTTCCTGGCCGACGTGATGCGCCGGGCCGGGGTCTTCCCCGACCGGATGCACGTGGTGTCGCACTTCGTCGACGTCGCCACGACGGCGGTCAAGACGGCACCCGGTGGCCCGGTGGTCTTCGCCGGTCGGCTGGCCGCCGAGAAGGGCGTCGACGTGCTGATCGAGGCGCTCACCCGGCTGCCCGACGACGTCGTGCTGGAGGTGGCCGGGGACGGCCCGGCCCGCGACGGGCTGACCGAGCTGGCCCGGCGGCGGGCCCCCGGCCGGGTCCGGTTCCACGGCCGGCTGGACAAGGCCCGGCTACACGAACTGGTCCGCTCGGCCACCGTGGTGGCGGTGCCCTCGCGGTGGAACGAGAACCAGCCGATGGCGGTGCTGGAGGCGTACGGCTGCGGGGTGCCGGTGGTCGCCTCCGACCTGGGTGGCCTGCCGGAGCTGGTCACCTCGGGGGTGGACGGCGAGGTGGTGCCCGCCGACGACCCGGCGGCGCTGGCCGCCGGGCTGCACCGGGTGCTGGCCGACCCGGCTCGGGCGTACCGGATGGGGCGGGCCGGGCGGGCGCGTGTGGAGCGGGACTTCTCCCCGCAGGCGCACCTGACCCGGGTACGGGAGGTCTACGCGAGCGCCGCGCGGACCGTGCGGGAGCCGGTGTGAACCCGCCGGTGCGGGTGCTCTACCTGGCCGGCAGCGGACGCAGCGGCAGCACCCTGGTCACCACCGTGCTCGGCCAGTACGACGGGGTCTTCGCCGCCGGGGAGCTGCGCTACCTGTGGCA
>NZ_JBMDWU010000160.1:0-4757 GCF_048594385.1 Micromonospora sp.
GTGGGAACTGGCGGCGGCGGCGACCACCGCGCTGTTGATCGAGGCGGTCCGGCACGAGTCACCGCCGCCCGCCGTACGGGACGCCCCGACGGTGCTGCGGGCCCTGCGTGACGGCCCCGGCGGCCCGGCCGGATCGCCGTCGACGCCCCGGATGGGCGAGGCGGAACTGCTGCGGGCCGGCGCGGCGCACGGTTGGCGGCTGGACCAGCCGCACGCCGTGGCCGGGATCGCGTACACCGGGGAGCAGCAGCGCCGCTGGGCGTCCGCGCTGAGCTGGCTGGACCGGCCGGTGCTGGCCGAGGGGCGACTGGCCTGGACCCTGCTGCACGGCGACGTGGAGCGCGAGGTGACCCGGCTGCGGGCCCGGCTGGACCAGATCGTCGGCCCCGGGCAGGTCCGGGTGGTCGCCGGGGCGCTGGTGACCGGGCCGGCCCGGACGGCGGCCTCGTTCCGCGACGCGGACCGGCTGCTGCGGCTGCTGCTGCGTTCGTCCGACGAGCGGTCCGAGCTGCCGTTCGGGCAGGCCGGCCTGGCGCAGGTCCTGCTGGCGGTGCCGGACGAGCGGCTGCGCTGGTTCGTGCACCGGCACCTGGGGCCGATCGCCCACCGCGACGACCTGCTGCGCACCCTGGACTGCTGGTTGGCGACCGGGGGCAGCCGGCAGGCGGTCAGTGAACGGCTGCACCTGCACCGCAACTCGGTGGGCTACCGGGTCGGCCTGATCAAGCGGCTGCTGGGGGTCGATCCGCTCGACCCGCGAACGGTCGCGGTGCTGCGTACGGCGCTCGTCGCGCGGGAGTTGCTGGCCGCGTCCGAGGCCGGTTGATCCCCTGGTGGGCGGCCTGTGAACGGCCTGGACGCCCGGCTTCGTTAACCGTTCCGCCTCTTTTGCGGCAAGCCGTTGACACGCCGCCGCCCCGCAGGCAGAGTACGACCCCAAGCAGCGAGAATCACAATGCAAGACGCCATATTGACTGGTAGACCATGGGGGAGGTTGCGATGCGGGCGATGGTCCAGACCGGTTTCGGCGGCGCCGAGGTGCTGAGCCTGCGGCACCTGCCCGACCCCGAGCCGGGCCCGGCCGACGTGGTCGTCCGGGTGCACACCGCCGCCGTCAACCGCCTCGACCTGCTCCAGCGGCGCACCGCCCTGCTCCCCGGCTTCGAGCTGCCCCACGTCGGCGGCATGGACGTCGCCGGCCAGGTCGACGCCGTCGGGCCGCAGGTCACCACGGTACGCCCCGGCGACCGGGTGCTGATCGACCCGACCATCGGCTGCGGAGCCTGCGCCACCTGCAAGAACGGCCAACCGGGCTACTGCGCGACGCTGGCCGTGGTCGGCGGGAACCGCCCCGGCGGCTTCGCCGAGTACGTCACCGTGCCCGCCACCGTCGTACACCGGGTGCCCGCCCACGTCGACCTCGCCGAGGCCGCCGCGCTGCCCACCGCGTGGAGCCTCGGCTGGCACGCCGTGCACCGCGTCGGCGGGGTCCGCGCCGGGGAGTGGGTGCTCGTGCAGGCCGCCACGAGCGCGGTCAGCATCGCCGCCGTCCAACTCGCCCGCCGGGCCGGCGCCCGGGTGCTCGCGGTGGCGCGTACCGAGGCCAAGCGGGCCGTCGCCGCGGACCTCGGCGCGGACGTGCTCGACCTCGACGAGCACACCGTCGAGCGGGTGCTCGAGTACACCGACGGCCACGGCGTCGACCTGGCCGTCGACCACGTCGGCACCGCCACCTGGGCCACCTCGCTGGCCAGCCTGCGCACCGGCGGCCGGATCGTGCTGCTCGGCAACACCACGGGCGACCAGGTCAGCTTCTCACTCTCCGACGTCTACCGGCGGGGGCTGCGGCTGCTCGGTGCCGGGGCGTACCGGCCGGCCGACTTCGCCGACATGCTCGACGCCTACTTCACCGGCGGCCTGCGGGTGCTCCGGGGCGCGGAGTACCCGCTGGCCGACCTGGCGCAGGCGTACGCCCGGCAGGAGTCCGGTGACCTCGTCGGCAAGATCCTCGTCCGGCCATGACCACCACCGCGACGGCGCACACCGCCGACCCACGCCCGGCGGACCTGCTGATCGCCGATGCCGAGATCGTCACCATGGCCCCCGACCGGGCGCTCGTCCCCGGCGGCACGATCGCCGTGATCGACGGCCGGATCGCCGCGATCGGCCCGGCGGCGGCCCTGCGCGCGGCGTACCCGGGCAGCCCCGAACTCGATGCCACCGGCTGTGTGGTCGTCCCCGGCCTGGTCAACGCCCACCAGCACACCACCGCCGACCCGCTGGTGCGCAGCAGCATCCCCGACGACGTCCCGGCCCAGCAGGCGATCTTCGACTGGATCGTGCCGCTGCACGCCGCGGTCACCGGCGACGACGACGAACTGTCGGCCACCCTCACGGCCGTCGAGTCGCTCAGCTACGGGGTCACCACCCTGCTGGAACCCGGCACGGTGGCGCACCCGCTACGGGTCGCCGCCGGGCTGCGTACCGCCGGCATCCGGGCCCGGGTCGGCGGCTGGGGTTGGGACGCCGACGACGCGCCGTACGCCATGCCGGCCGCCGACACCCTCGCCGCGCAGGCCGAGACCGTCGCCGCCCTGGCCGGCGACCCGCTGGTCACCGGCTGGATCACCCTCGTCGGGCACGACCTGGTCAGCGACGCGCTGTTCACCGGGGCGGCGGACCTGGCCGAGCGGCTCGACGTGCCGATGACCTGGCACCTGTCGCCCGGCCCCGAGGACGCCGCCGCGTTCGCCGCCGCCGGCCGGGCCCGGCCCGTACGCCACCTGCGTGACCTCGGCGTGCTCGGCCCCCGGCTGCTGCTCGGCCACGCGGTGTGGCTCGACGACGCCGAGGTCGACGCGCTCGTCGAGACCGGCACCGCCGTCGCCTCCTGCCCGGGGGCCTACCTGCGGCTCGGTCAGGGCTTCACCCGGGCCGGCCGGCACACCGCCCTGCACCGGGCCGGCGGCCGGCTCGCGCTGGGCTGCGACTCGCACAACGCCGGGGACACCCCCGACCTGTGGCGGGCCGCCCGACTCTTCGCCGGCCTGGAGCGGGACCGGGGCGTCCCCGACCCGCTGCGCGCCGACGAGGTCTTCGCCCTGGCCACCGTCGACGGCGCCGCCGCCGTCGGGCTCGGGGCGCGGACCGGTTCGATCGAGGTCGGCAAGGCCGCCGACCTGGTGCTGCTCGACACCCGGACCATCCCCTGGACCCCGCGCGGTGACCTGCCCACCCAGCTCGTCTGGGGTGCGGCCGGGCACACCGTCCGGGACGTTCTGGTCGACGGCCGGCTGGTGGTCCGCGACCGGCGGGTCACCACCGTCGACGTCGACGCCCTGCGCGAGGAGGCCGCCCAGCGTCGGGCCGCCCTGCTGCGCCGGGTCGGCATCGACATCCCCCCTCGCTGGCCCACCGTGCCAGCGACCGAGTTCTCCGCGCGCCGGTCCGTGCCGGGCGGCGCGCCGACCCCACGTGAAGGGAAAGCACCATGACAATGAGGATTGGTCGGGGTCCGGCGGCGCTGCTCGCCGGGGCGCTGGGGTTCGCCCTGGTCGGTTGCGCGAGCAACGACGCGACCGCGCCGTCGGCGGGAGGGTCGGCCAGCAGCGGTACGGCCCCCGCCGGGCAGCCCGACGCCAACGGTGACGGCAAGGTCGTCATCGGCGTGCTCAGCCCCGGCGACATCAACGACAACGGCTACTACGAGAGCTTCGTGGTCGGTGCCGAGAAGTTCGCCACCGAGAAGGGCTGGCAGGTCATCAAGCGCGGCAACGTGCCGCCGACCGAGGCGCTCAGCGCCGCCCGCGCGCTGTGTCAGCAGGGCGTGGACATGGTGGCGCTCGGGGCCTCCGAGCTCAAGGACGCCATCCCGGCCTCCGAGGAGCCGGTCTGCGCCAAGACCTCCTGGTACGTGCCGTCGTCGGAGAACATCCCGCAGACGCCGCGGGTGACGCTGTCCAGCGACGACCCCAACCAGAGCATGCTCGCCGCCGGGTACGCCACCGGCCTGGTCATGCAGGCCAAGAACGCCACCAAGGCCGGCTTCGTCACCGGCATGGAGGCCGACTTCTCGGTCAACGCCGCCAAGGCGTACAAGGCCGGCATCCGGATGGTGGTGCCGAACGCGACCCTGGTGACCACCTACACCGGTGACTTCAACGACTCGGCGAAGGCCCGGGAGGCCGTCCAGGCGCAGATCAGCCAGGGCGTCAAGGTCGTCTACCCGTACCTGGGCGGGGCCACCGACGCGGCCGCCAAGCTGGCCAACACCGGCGGCGCGCTCACTCTGACCCCGGGCACCGACCGGTGCGACTCGACCGACCCGCGCTTCGACATCTCGGTCATCTTCGACCCGGGCGCGTACTTCGCCGCCGCGCTGGAGCTGTTCGCCAAGGGTGAGATGACCCTCGGCACCACCAAGAAGTGGGAGCTGGGCAAGGACCCGTACCCGGCCGTCTAGATCTGCAAGCCGACCCCGGAGCAGACCCAGAAGATGGACGCCTTCGTCGCCGACGTGGCCAGCGGCAAGACCGACACCGCCGCGACGGTCGCCAAGCTCGGCTCCTGATTCCCGCTGCCCGACGACCAACGAGGTGAAACGGACTGTGGACGTTGACGACCAGCTGACGCCGGCTCTCACCCTGCGCGGAGTCAGCAAGCGTTACGGTCCGGTCGTCGCCTGCGACGCCGTGGCTATCGCCGTACGCCCCGGCGAGGTCCCAGGCCGGCGCGGCGGGTACGGGGCCGGTAAGTCT
>NZ_JBMDWU010000161.1:0-19198 GCF_048594385.1 Micromonospora sp.
TGTCGATCTCGAGTTTTGCGTCAGCGGACGCGCCGGAATTGACGCGAACCTCTTGATCACCGGGGGGGGGGGGGGCGGGGCGGGTGGGGGCGGGGAGCGAGGGGAGGGTGGCGGGAAGTGGCGGGGTGGGTGGGGGGATGGGAGGAAATTTTCATACTTGGGGGTGTGGTGCAAGGGGTGGGTTGCAGGGGATGTGGGTGGGGGGTGACCGAAAGTGGTTAGCGGGGGACAGGGTGTTGATGTGGGTGGGGTGATTGGGGTGGGGTTGGGGTGGGTAGCAACGCCCGGCACCGGCCGTCAGCAGGGCGGTCGCGGTGGTGGGAGGGGTGAGCGCAGTGTCCGTGCTGCGAACCAAACCGATCAAGGACGTGGTTGCCCAGGGCAACGCCGACGGCAGTGACGGCACCCCCGGTCTGAAACGACGACTCGGAGCCCGCGACCTCACCGGGTTCGGCATCGGCATCGTGATCGGCACCGGCATCTTCACCCTCACCGGCATCGAGGCGCGCGACAGCGCCGGGCCGGGTGTGGTGATCTCGTTCGCCATCGCCGGGGCGGTCGCCCTGCTTGCCGCCCTCTGCTACGCCGAACTGGCGTCCAGCGTGCCGACCGCCGGCAGCGCCTACACCTACGCGTACGCCACGATGGGCGAGATCGTCGCGTGGATCATCGGGTGGGATCTGCTGTTGGAGTTCGCGCTCGGTGCGGCGGTGGTGGCCCGGGGCTGGTCCGGTTACCTCGCCGAACTGTTCGGCCTGCCGAGCACCTGGTTCGCCGAAGAGGGCAGCGTGGTCAACGTCGGGGCGATCGGCATCGTGCTGCTGCTCGGCGTGGTCGCCATCGTCGGCATCCGCGAGTCGGCCCGGATCACCAACCTGCTGGTCCTGGTGAAGGTGGGCATCTGCGTCTTCGTCGTGGTCGCCGGGTTGTTCTTCGTCAAGGCGGCCAACCTCACCCCGTTCATCCCGCCGGCCGAGCCGGCCGGTGCCGGCGACGACGGGATCAAGCAGCCCGTCACCCAGGCGCTGTTCGGGCTGGAACCCTCCGTCTTCGGTTTCGTCGGGGTGCTCACCGCCGCCGCCGTGGTCTTCTTCGCGTACACCGGCTTCGAGGCGGTGGCGAACCTGGGTGAGGAGACCAGGCGGCCCAAGCGGGACCTGACCCTGGGGCTGTTCGGCACCCTGCTGATCTCCACCACGCTCTACATCGCAGTCTCGCTGGTCGTGGTCGGCATGGTGCCGTACACCGAGATCGACCGGGGTGCCCCGATCGCGGCGGCCTTCAACGCGGTCGGCGCGGGTTGGGCCGGGGTGCTCGTCTCCATCGCCGCCGTCGCCGGCCTGACCAGCGTGATCCTGGTCGACCTGGTGGCCATGGGCCGGATCGGCTTCGCCATCTCCCGGGACGGCCTGCTCCCACCCGCCGTGGCGAAGATCCACCCGCGCTGGGGGACGCCGTACCGGATCTCGGCGGTGATGACGGTCGCGGTGGCGCTGCTCGCCGGGTTCCTGCCGCTGTCGGCCCTGGCCGACCTGGTCAGCATCGGCGCGCTCTGCGCTTTCATGATCGTCTCGATCGCGGTGCCGATCCTGCGCCGCAAGCGCCCCGACCTGGAACGGCCGTTCCGGGTCCCGTTCTCCCCGGTGCTGCCGATCTTCACCGCGCTGGCCTGCCTCTACCTGACGCTCAACCTGTCGGTCGAGACCTGGATCAGGTTCCTGGTCTGGATGGCGCTCGGCGGCGTCGTCTACTTCTGCTACGGCTACCGGCGTAACCGCCTCGCCGTCCAGGAGGCCGAGGAGCGCGCCAAGGAACCCGCCTCCGCCTGACCGCCCGGCGGGTGCCGGCTGGGACCACCGGCCGGCCCCCGGCCCCGCCCTGTACCCGGCCCGTCCTGCGACCGGGCCCGGCGTCCGGCGTCCGGCCCGATCCGGCGGGCAGGGGCGGCGCACGGCGGGGGCCGGCACGCCGGGCCTGCCCGCCGTCGGGGCACGGTCGGGTCAGGGGCGCGGTGCGAAGCGCAGCAGATTCCAGGAGATCCCCGGCAGGCGTACGGAGCGGCGGTCGCCGTCGACGGTGCCGGTGGGCAGCTCCCGGGGGGTCACCCGGTCGGGCTCGGCCTCGGTGTTGACCGCGTCCGGGTCGTCCCCGGCGACGAGGGCGAGGTGCTGCACCGGGTGCAGCCCCGACAGGCCCCGCAGGTCGAGATCCAGAGGGAGGTCGTCGGTGCCCCGGTTGACCGCGAACACGGTCAGCGCGCCGGACTCCTCGTCGTGCAGTGCGACGGTGTCCAGCACCGGCACGTCGCCGTACCGCTTCGTGGCGTAGTGCGGTGAGACCGGCTCGGTGCGCAGCACGGTGCCCGTGGCGTACCGGGCGGTCAGGGCGAACGGGTGGAAGATGCTCTGCCGCCAGGCCGGCCCGCCGGTGCGGGTGCGGATCGGGGCGATCACGTTGACCAGCTGCGCCTGGCAGGCCACGCCGACCCGGTCGGCGTGCCGGAGCAGGGTGATCAGCAGGTCGCCGACGACCACCGCGTCGACAGCCGTGTACTCGTCTTCGAGCAGCTCCGGCGCCTCGACCCAGCCGCGCCGGTCCAGGTCGGCCTGGACTCGGGACTGGTACCAGACGTTCCACTCGTCGAAGGAGATCTTCAGCTTGCGGGTCTGCCGCAGCCGGGCGGCCACGTGGTCGGCGGTGGCGACGACCTCGCTGATGAACTGGTCCATGTCGACGGCTGAGGCGAGCAGGCTGGCCCGGTCGCCGTCGGTCGGGTCGTAGTAGGTGTGCGCCGAGACGTAGTCGACCTGCTCGTAGGTGTGTTCCAGCACGGTCGCCTCCCAGAAGGCGAAGGTGGGCATGCCCCGGCCGGAACTGCCGCAGGCGACCAGGCTGATCGAGGGGTCGATCAGCTTCATCGCCCGCGCGGTCTCGGCGGCGAGCCGGCCGTACTCCTCGGCGGTCTTGTGGCCGACCTGCCAGGGGCCGTCCAGTTCGTTGCCGAGGCACCACAGCCGCACCCCGTACGGCTCCTGCGCGCCGTGTGTACGGCGCAGGTCGGACAGCCGGGTGCCGCCCGGGTGGTTGGCGTATTCCAGCAGGTCGCACGCCTCCTGCACGCCCCGGGTGCCGAGGTTGACCGCCATCATCGGCTCGACCTGTGCGGCGGTGGCCCAGGTCATGAACTCGTCGAGGCCGAACGCGTTGGTCTCGATGGTCTTCCAGGCCAGGTCCAGCCGGCGGGGGCGGTCGTCGACCGGGCCGACGCCGTCCTCCCAGCGGTAGCCGGAGACGAAGTTGCCGCCGGGGTAGCGGACCACGGAGACGCCCAGTTCCCGGGTCAGCTCCAGCACGTCGCGGCGCAGGCCGGACGGGTCGGCTCCGGGGTGCCCAGGTTCGTGGATGCCGCCGTACACGCAGCGGCCCAGGTGTTCCACGAAGGAACCGAAGAGCCGGCGGTCCACCGGGCCGATCGTGAAGGCCGGGTCGATCGTCAACCGCGCTGCACGCACGGGCCCCACCTCTTCCCTGAGCTGCTCGGAGCGACTGCGGTCGATGCACCGCCCCGCGTTTGTATACCGTTGTCGCCAACGTTGTAAAGGATCTGTCGCGGGCCACCGTCGGCCGGCGGACGTGGGAGGGGAGTGGGGACGTGCGCCACCGCCTCAAGGACGTCGCCGAGCGGGCCGGGGTGTCGGTCAAGACCGTGTCGAACGTGGTCAACGGCTACCAGCACGTCCGTCCGGAGACCCGGGCCCGGGTCGAGGCGGCCATCGCCGAACTCCGCTACCGACCCAATCTGTCGGCCCGCAACCTGCGCAAGGGGCGTACCGGCGTGATCGCCCTCGCCGTTCCGGAGCTGGACGTGCCGTACTTCGCCGAGCTGGCGCGGCACGTGGTGGCCGCCGCCGCCGACCACGGCTGGACCGTGCTCATCGACCAGACCGGCGGTGGCCGGGAACGGGAGAAGGTGGCCGCCGCCGGCGTGGGCGACCACATGATCGACGGGCTGATCTTCAGTCCGCTGTCGCTGTCCGCCGACGACCTCGTCGGCCTGGAACTGCCGATGGTGCTGCTAGGCGAGCGGACGGACCACGGCCGGGCCGACCACGTGATGATCGACAACGTGGCCGCCGCCCGGGAGATGACCGCCCACCTGATCGGTCTCGGCCGCCGCCGGGTCGCCGCCGTCGGCGCGCAGCACACCCCCGAGGGTGCCGGCGCCCGCCTCCGGCTGGCCGGCTACACCGCCGCCCTGGCCGACGCCGGCATCGGGTACGACGAGCGCCTCGTCGCCGACACGCCGGCCTGGCACCGTGCCGACGGGGCCGCCGCCATGCGTCACCTGCTCGCCTCGGGTGCCCGCCCGGACGCGGTCTTCTGCTTCAGCGACACCCTCGCCCTCGGCGCGCTGCGCGCCCTGCACGAGGCCGGTCTGCGGGTTCCCGCCGACGTCGCCGTCGCCGGCTTCGACGACATCGAGGACGGCCGGTTCAGCGTGCCCACCCTGACCACGGTCAGCCCGGACAAGGAACGGATCGCCCGGCTCGCCGTCGACCTGCTCGCCGGACGGCTGGCCGGTGAGCGGGACGCGCCTGCCCGGGAGGTCACCGCACCGTACCGGCTGGCCTTCCGGGAAAGCACCGCCTGACGCCTTCGTCCGCCCGCGCTACCGGCCCCCGGCGGCTGCCGTTTCGCCGCAGCCGCAGCCGCAGCCGCAGCCGCAGCCGCAGCCGCAGCCGCAGCCGCAGCCGCAGCCGCAGCCGCAGCCGCAGGCACCGGCGACCGGTCAGTCAGTCGAAGAAGCGGGCCAGATGGGCGGGGGACACCGGTGGCGCGTCGGCGGGCAGCGGGGTCAGGTCGGCGAAGATGGACGCGCCGTCGCAGCCGGCGTGCAGTGGATACCAGCGCGGGGTCCCCGGCGGGCGCTGGCCGCACACCCCCTTGATCGTCTGTACGTCCAGCAGCCGGACGTGGGTCGGGTCGGCCACCGCGTTGACATGCCCCCACCAGGGGCTCATCACGTGCAGCACGCCACCCGGGCGGAGCACCCGGTGGCACTCGTCCACCAGCGGCAGGAAGTCGATCAGGTGCTCCAGGATGTGCACCGTGAAGATCACGTCGACGGAGTCGTCGGCCAGCGGCAGCGACCCGGACAGGTCCGCCACCGCGTCCACCCCCGGGGCGGGGAAGATGTCCAACCCGAGGTTCGCCGGATACTGCTTCTGGCCGCCGCAGCCCAGGTCCACCACCACCGGGTCCCGACCGTCGACCCGCACCCGCCCCCACACGCCGTACACCCCGGCGAGCCGGCCGACCAGCTCGCGGACCAGCCGCAACTGCTCCGGTGCGGGCACCTCCCCGCTCAGGTGGGCGACCCCCCGGTCGAACCGCACCTCGACGGCGAGCCCGCGTCACCGCTCGTCGTGGCGGGCCTGCTCGGCCCAGGCCGCTTCGAGGAACCCGTCGAGCGCCCGCAGCCGTTCGGCCGAGGGCGGTGCCTGCGCCAACGCGACCATGGCCACCTCCCGCCGGCCGTTACCCGCTTCCCGGCCCGGCACACCACCCGATCTGCTTCGCCAGCGCCGGCCGGGTCAGCCGCCAGCGCCGGCCGGGTCAGCCGCCGGCACGTCGGGTGGGCCGGCCGACGGCCCGGATGCGCTGCCGGGGCGCACCTGCCGCCTTCGGGCGCTTGAGGTGATAGCGGTGCAGCTCGTTGTGGCCCTCCAGGGACGGGTCCTCGCTCATGCCGACGAGTTCCCAGCCCTGGTCACCGGCCCGGTTCAGATGCGCCAGCGCGGTGTCGCCGTAGGCGGTGACGTCGGTCATCGAGCCGTCCGGGCCATACCAGACGAAGACGACCTCCCAGCTGAGGTCGGAGGCGGTCGGCTGGCGACGGCGGACCAGCAGCGCGTACTCCCATCTGAGCATGACCCCATTGTCACCCGGCGGCCGACGGGTGACGCTGATCAGTCCTCGGCGATCCGTCCGTCGGCGACCCGCAGCCGCCTGTCGACGCTGACCGCCTCCAGCATTCGCCGGTCATGGGTGACCAGCAGCAGCGTCCCCGGGTAGCCCGCCAGCGCCGACTCCAACTGCTCGATGGCCGCCAGGTCGAGGTGGTTGGTCGGCTCGTCGAGCACCAGCAGGTTGACCCCCCGGCCCTGCAGCAGCGCCAGCGCCGCCCGGGTCCGCTCGCCCGGCGACAGCGTCGCCGCCGGCCGCAGCACGTGCGCGGCGCGCAGGCCGAACTTGGCCAGCAGTGTCCGCGCGTCCGCCGGTGCCATTTCCGGTACGGCGGCCCCGAACGCCTCCAGCAGCGGCTCGTCGCCGAGGAACAGCCCCCGGGCCTGGTCGACCTCGCCGACCACCACCCCCGGGCCGAGCGCGGCGTGCCCGGCGTCGAGCGGCAGCCGACCCAGCAACGCCCCCAGCAGGGTGGTCTTGCCGGAGCCGTTCGCCCCGGTGATCGCCACCCGGTCGGCCCAGTCGATCTGGAGGTTCACCGGCCCCAGGGTGAAGGTGCCCCGGCGGACCACCGCGTCGCGCAGCGAGGCCACCACCGCACCGGCCCGGGGCGCGGCGGCGATCTCCATCCGCAGCTCCCACTCCTTGCGGGGCTCCTCGACCACGTCGAGGCGTTCGATCAGCCGCTCGGTCTGCTTCGCCTTGGCCGCCTGCTTCTCCGTCGCCTCGGCCCGGAACTTCCGGCCGATCTTGTCGTTGTCGGTGGCCTTGCGGCGGGCGTTCTTCACGCCCTTCTCCATCCAGGCCCGCTGGGTGCGGGCACGGGCCTCCAACGCGGCCCGGGTGTCGGCGTACTCCTCGAAGTCGGCGCGGGCGTGCCGGCGGGCCACCACCCGCTCCTCCCGATACGCGCCGTAGCCGCCGCCGTAGTGCCGGACCTGCTGCTGTGCCAGGTCGAGTTCGAGCACCCGGGTCACCGTCCGGGTCAGGAACTCCCGGTCGTGGCTGACCAGCACCGTGCCGGCGCGCAGCCCGGTGACGAACCGTTCCAGCCGGTCCAGGCCGGCCAGGTCCAGGTCGTTGGTGGGCTCGTCGAGCAGGAAGACGTCGTAGCGGCTGAGCAGCACGGAGCCCAGCCCGGCGCGGGCCGCCTCGCCGCCGGACAGGCCGGTCATCGGGTGGTCCAGGTCGACGGTGAGCCCCAACTCGGCGGCGACCTGCTCGGCGCGTTCCTCCAGGTCCGCCCCGCCGAGGTCGAGCCACCGCTCCAACGCCCCGGCGTACGCGTCGTCCGCCCCGGTCGTGCCTGCGGTGAGCGCCTCGGCGGCGGCGTCCAGGGCGGCCTGCGCCCCGGTGACCCCGGTCCGTCGGGCCAGGAAGTCGCGGACCGTCTCGCCTGCCCGCCGTTCCGTCTCCTGCGGCAGGTAGCCCACCGAGGCCCCCGGCGGGCTCAACGTGAGGCTGCCCTCCTCCACCGGCTGCACGCCGGCCAGCGTGCGTAGCAGCGTCGACTTGCCGGCCCCGTTGACCCCGACCAGCCCCACCACGTCGCCGGGGGCGACGACCAGGTCGAGGTCACTGAAGAGCATCCGCTCCCCGTGCCCGGCGGCGAGTCCCTTGGCGATCATCGTGGCGCTCATGAGGCCCCGAGCCTAGCGCCCGCCGATCCGGGGCGGGGACACCGAGCGGCCCGCCCTGCCGCCGCCCCGGCCACCGGCCGGTGGTCGGGCTGCCGGCTCTCGTCGGTGGAAGGTGGGGGAGGGCGGGAGAAACGGGGGCGGGTGGGGCAAGGTGGGTGGGTGGGATTGACGTTGGCGATCGACTGCGGCGGCGGCGGCATCAAGGGCTCGGTGCTGGACGGGGACGGCACCCTGCGGGCGTCGGTGATCCGGGTGGACACCCCGTACCCGTTGCCGCCGGAGCTGTTCGTCAAGACGCTGCTGGAGCTGGCCGGCCGGCTGCCCCCGGCGGACCGGGTCACGGTGGGGATGCCGGGCATGATCCGGCACGGGGTGGTAGTGGCCACGCCGCACTACGTGACCCGGTCCGGGCCGCGCAGCCGCGTCGACCCCGACCTGCTCGCCGAATGGTCCGGGTACGACGCGCGGCGGGCGGTCACGGAGGCGTTCGGGATGCCGGCGCTGGTGCTCAACGACGCCGAGGTGCACGGTGCCGGGGTGGTCGCCGGCACCGGCTGCGAACTGGTGCTGACCCTCGGCACCGGGTTGGGCAGCGCGCTGTTCGACGGTGGGCGGCTCGCCCCGCACCTGGAGCTGTCACATGCCCCGGTCCGCTGGGGGACCACCTACGACACGTACGTCGGGGAGCCGGAGCGGCGGCGGCTCGGCGACGCCTTCTGGTCCCGGCGCATCCGGCAGGTGGTGGACGGGCTGCGCCCGGTGTTCCGCTGGGACCGGCTCTATCTCGGCGGCGGCAACTCGCGGCTCATCCGCCCCGAGCAGGTGGCCCGGATGGGCGACGACGTGGTGATCGTGCCCAACACGGCCGGAATCGTCGGCGGTGTCCGGGCCTGGCAGTTGACGGGCGAACGGGACGAGCCGGCCTCCTGAGCCACAAGTCGACCCCCAGGAACACTCGCGGTACGCCCGGTGTTGTGCCAGCGTCGGAGCAATGGCGACGTGACGCGAGGGGGTGGGTCGGGATGGATCTTCTGGCGGAGTACCGACGGGCGACCATGTACTTCGAGATGGGTGACCCGAGCGGAGCGGTCCGGCTGCTGGAACCGATCGTGGCGGCCGAGCCCGGCAACTCCTCCGTACGTCAGCTGCTGGCCCGGGCGTACTTCCAGACCGCCCAGCTCGGCCGCGCCGAGGAGCAGTTGCGGGAGCTGGTCGACCGGGACCCCAGCGACCACTACGCCCACCACGTGCTGGGCCGGACGCTGGAGCGGTTGAACCGCTACCCGGACGCGCTGCGCCACCTGCGCATCGCGGCGGCCATGCACTCGACCAACGACGACTACGTGACCGCGCTGCGCCGGGTGGAGAGCCGGGTCGGCAACGGTCGCTGAATCGGAGACCGCGCCGGGCCGGGGGAGGGGTCTCTACCCTTCCCCCGGCCCGGTTCCGCGTCTGGTCCAGGCCAGGAAACGGTCGAACAGCTCCGCCGGGGTGGGTACGGCGTTCGGGTTGAGGGTGACCAGGTCGCCGGTGGCGTCGAACAACATCCCGGCCATGTGGACGGACAGCCCCACCCGGTCCCGCCGGTATTCGAGGATCAGCAGCAGCCGGGCGGGCTGACACGGCCAGGGCGCGGCACACACCCGGCACAACCAGAGCGGGCGCATCGGTACGTGTGGCCGTACGGCCCCGCCTGGGCGGGCATGCACCTGGGAAACGTTCAGCGGTTTCACCGTCTCAGGGTGGCCGCTACGCTACCCCCTAGTCAAGGCCCTAGTAGGGTCTCGCCCAACTAGGGCCTTGACTAGTGGGGACGTGTCTAGCCTCGCGTTCATGGGCCGGCATCTCATGGGCGCGTACGAGATCCGGATGCGGCTGGGTGTGAGCAGGCAACGCGTCGAGCAGTTGATGAAGCGCCCCGACTGGCCGAAGCCCTACGAGTCGCTCGCCACTGGTCGGATCTGGCGTACCGAGGACATCGAGGCCTGGATCCGCGAGCACCGGCCGCACCTGCCCGACGAAGCCTGAGGTTCGCTGCGACCCGTGCCGGCCTACGATGAGCCTGCCATGGCGGCTGCGCAGGTGGGGGAGGCGGGATGAAGCTCAAGCTGGACCTACACGACATCTTCAACAAGGGTCACGACATCGACCGTGCCCTGCGCGGGATCATGGACGAGGCGGTGGCGAAGAAGGCCACCCTGGTCGAGATCATCCCGGGTAAGGGGTCCGGTCAGCTCAAGAAGAAGGTGCTGCGCTTCCTCGACCAGAAGGACGTCAAGCAGCTCTACCACCGGGTCGAGAAGGACTCCAAGAACTTCGGTCGCCTCTTCGTCCACTTCCGCTGGAAGTGACGCGGGCGTCAAGCCGCTGTCAGAGGTCCAGGACGGCGACCGTCTCCCCTTCGCTCTGCTCGCCCGTCGGCCGGAAGCCCAGCTTCAGATAGAAGCCCTCCGCCCCGCCCTCGCGGGGCACCCAGGTGACGTACGCCCGGTTGCCGCCCCGGGCGCGGATCTCCGCGCACACCGCCTCGACGGCGAACCGTCCGTAACCCTTCCCCTGGGCGTCGGCCGCGATGTTGAGTTTCCAGAGGCCGGACCGGACGTCATCGGGGTTGTCGCCCCACGCGTAGTCGAGGAAGGCCATCAGGAAGCCGACCAGCCGGTCGCCGTCGAAGATCAGCCTCGGCCAGGCGATGTCCGGGAAGACGTACGCCTCGGCCAGTGACTTGACCACCGGCCCGACCAGATCCTCCTGATCGGGGCGCACCGACAGCTTGAGCGCCGCCTCGTAGTTCTCCGGGGTGACCTTCTCCAGCCGCATCCTGCGGACCCTAGTCCGCCCCGCCGGCTCCGGCGACCGGTTATCTGTGGTCATGGATAGTTGATCGCCTTCGGCCACGTCGTCAGAACGGATAGGTGCGGGCGACCAACCGCATCGCCGACCTGTGCGACTCCCTCACTCCGCGGTGGGATCCACAGACATGCTGCGACTGGAGGGATGGCCAATGGCTCGATCAGCGGGTCGAGTAGCCTTTCCTGTTTCTGCTTTTGAGACCCGTTAGGATCAGGAAGTGAGGCGGGGTGGGGTGCGGGAGGGTGGAATCGGGGTTTCCAGAGTGGCCCGAACTACGCGCCCCTCATGATGTGAGCTGCGGCGAACTGGGCACCAACAAAAAGCACTCCTGTGGGCAGTAGGATGAGCAGTACCTTGTATGCGGCTGTGCGCCGGGCGACCGTTTCGCCGAACACTGCAGTCAAACTTATGAGGGCTACGATGCTGGTGTAAGTGAGAAGAACGGTCGTCGGAACCCAGTGAGGCATGGCAGTATCTCCGTCCTGAACAGCTCTCGGGTTGCCCGTCTGGTCGGGTGGAGCCGGAAGCCCCGCGAGTCGTTTTGTGAGGCATTGAGGTCGCCAGCGGTGCCCTGCGGGTCATAGATTGGTTCGGCGACGTCCAATCCAACGCAGCGTCAACGCTTGCTTTGGAACGCTGCGTAGGATGTCCAGCACGTAGGCGGTGCGATGCCACCATGGGGCGTTCTCGGCACGTAGGTCGTGTAACTCGCCTCGCCACTCCTCCAGCCATCGTGCTCGGGTCGAGGGGGGTAGTAGAAAGCTCAGCAAGCCCAAGATTGAGGCTCCCAGCGGAGTTGCTGACGAGGTTCCCGTCGGACCTGAGCGCGGAGCTTCCGCTACCCTCCTGCCCACCGTTGCAATTGCCATGGAAAGAGGTTTCCGCGGGAGTCGCCGTCTGCCGCGATACCTATCGGGCTCGGTATAAAGCCGCTGGCGCATTACCTCACCCCCCAACTAATGCGGCGGATCCCCATCATGCGACAAGGCCTCGTCAAGGCAGGCACCTCAGTAGCCCGGGTGAGGGCGAAGCCGCCCAGCGGTGGAGGTGCCTCTGGTGCGGGCGGAGGTTTCGGCTAGAGCGAGGCGTGCGGTTTCGGCACCGCCCGGGGCGAACTGGTAATACCGTCGCCGAGGCCGCCCTTGATCCTCGTGCTCAGCAGGATCTTCCCAATAGGATTCCACCCAGCCGGCTTGCTCAAGGCGGGCGAGAATTGGATGGAGGGTGCCCGACTTTAGGCCGGTCTCGCGAGCAATGTCACGGCCCCAGCGCGGATCGGCGGGTGTGGTAAGTAGGGCGCGAATCACCGCCACGGTCTGCGGTGTGAGGCGTGGCGTTTCGGACATGGCTCGACTCTACCTACCTAGGTAGCCGATGTCTACCTAGGTAGGTCGCTTTGGTTCGCCAGCCCAGCCATGTGCGCGAGTATGGCCAGGGTGATCGAGGCCTCTTACCTGCTTAGGGCAGGTGAGTAGGCATGGCCGATGTCGGGAGCAAGCGTCAGAGTGGATAGGTGCGGGCGACCGCCAGCATCTCCGAGGTGTGCGACCCGACAACCCCCACCCCCGCCGGCCGCTGCCGGAACCCCGGCAGCCCCGCCAACCCGTCGCTGGCGTCCATCGCCCGCACCGCCACCTGCCCCGCCCGGGGCACCACGGTCAGGGTGATCTCGACCCCGTCGGCGGGCGGGGCGTGGAACACGATCCCGAAGCCCCACCGGTCGGCCTTCGCCTCCTCGGCGCCCGGCTGCCGCCCGACCGGCACCTCACGCCCCGCCACCTCGGCCCGGGTCACCTCGGCGGTGGTGGCGTCCACGTGCAGGGTGGCCAGCCGGACGGTGCGCTGGGGGAGCAGCCGCAGCCGCAGGGTGCGCAGCCCACCGGCGGTGGTGTCCGCCAGCACCTGCACCGTGGGAGCGGTCAGGTTCGCCGCCGGTGCCGGGCCGCCGCGCAGGTCGGGATCGCCCAGGCCGGGGAAGCCGTCGACGGCGGCGGGACCGTCGACGTACCCGGCGGTCCACGACTGCGGGTCGGCCTCCCGGGTGAGCCACTGCGCCTCGTTGGTGTCGGCGTCCAGGGCGTACATCAGGTGGGTGGGCACGGGGTGGTCGGCGTCGAACCGGTCGACCGCCAGGCCGACCCCGGCGAACAGGGTAGCGGCGAGCGCGGCGGCGACGGCCGGCAACGCGCCGAGCCGGCGGGCGCGGGCGGCGACCATGCCCCGCTGGCCGCCGGCCGCCGGGTGCAGCAGGTCGAGCACCGGCAGCGCGGCCAGCCCCAGCAGCACCGCGAACAGGGCCGCGACCCCGCCCATCGCCATCCCCAGCGCGGGGAAGAGCAGCACCACCGTCGGTAGCAGGATCACCACGGCGACCGCGCCGGCCAGGGTCACCGCGACCACCGGCCACGGGCCGTCGATCCGGGTACGCAGCGCCACCAGGCCGGCGAGCGCGCCGGCCAGCGCCGGCAGGGTGGCCAGGTACGCCCCACCGGGTACCAGCGCGGCCAGCACCACCCCGAGCAGGGCCAGCCAGCCCAGCCCACCGACGGCCAGCGCCGCCGGGCCGACCCGGCGGCGGGTCAGCGCGTACCAGGTGAGCAGGATCGCGGCGGCGAGCGCCACCACCGCCAACCGGTACCAGACCGGACGGTACGGGTCGAGCAGCTCGGCGTAGCCGGGGCGCAGCGCGGTGATCCCCGCCCACAACAGTTGGGCGGCGACCGGGGCGGCCACGATCGGCACCAGTGCCAGCCCGAACCCGGCGAACAGGCGACCGGTGCCGGCCCGGCCGGTGTGCCGCACCTGCCAGCCCAGCACCAGCACCCCGAGCACCGCCAGGGCGGCCAGTGGCCAGGTCAGCCAGCCGGGGTAGCGGACCAGCCCGCCCGGCACCGGGAAGTAGGTGGCGTCGTGGCCGGACTTCAGCGCCGTCAGGTCGGCGCGGCCGAACTCGCGGGCCAGCCCGAGCGCGTTGTCGCCGTGCATCTGGAGGCTGCCCCGGTCCATCGCGGCCGGGGTGTCCAGCGGGGTGTGGTAGATCGCGCCCCCGTCGATGTACGCCGCGTTCAACCCGACGAAGTCGTTGTCGAGGAACGCGGTGAAGTCGGTGTCGTTGGGCAGCGCCCGGTAGATCTCCACCGCGAACGAGGTGCCCACCGGGTGCGGGGCGCCCCGGCCGAAGGCGGCCACCAGCTCGGCGTTGTTCCGGGACGTCTCGAACATGATCACCGGGCCGGTGGAGCCCCGCGCCTCCAGGTTGAGCACCACCCCGCCGTCGGCGGCCAGCGGGTGACTCGCCGCGAACGCCGCCGCCCCGCACAGGCAGGCCTCCTCGGCGTCGGTCAGCACGAACACGACGTCGTTGCGGGGCCGGGGACCGGCGGCCAGCGCGCGGGCCACCTCCAGCACGGTGGAGGTGCCGGCCGCGTCGTCGTTGCCACCCGGGCCGGTCTGCACCGAGTCGTAGTGCGCCACCAGGAAGACCCGGCCGGTGGAGGCGGTCCCGGGCAGTCGGGCCACCACGTTGCGGACCCGGGCGAAGGTGGCCCCACCGGCCGCCCCGCTGAGCTGCCCGGCCTCCGGGGCGACGGTGTCCTGCACCTCGGTCTGCAGGCCCAGCCCGCTCAGCACCCCGACCAGGTGCTCACGGACCTGGTCGTTGGCGGCGCTGCCGGCCGGGTGCGGGCGTTGCGCCACCGTCTGCACCGTCCGGGACGCCCGCCCGGCGCTGAACTCGTCGGCCGGGGCGTCGACCGGCCGGGGCGTCGGGGTGGCCAGGGTGACCAGCATCGCGGCACCCACCGCGACCAGCGCCAGCAGGGCGGCCAGGGCGGCAGGCGGACGACGCCGGGGCCGGGCCAGCGCCCGGTCGGCGGCGGAGGCGGGGGGTGCGCCCACGGGAACTCCTCGGGGGTGGTGCGGAGGTGGTGCACCATCCTGCCCCCGCCGGGGCGCAGCCGGGGCGTACCGGAACCGAACCGTGACGCTGGCCGCTGCCCGGACGCTCACCTGGTGACGGCCTTGCCCGGGAACGCCCGGACCGGGCGGACCGTGTTGTGTGCGACCGTTGTCTAATACAGGATCAGCAGGGCACTCGGAAGGAGCCCGACATCACCAGCGAACTCCCGCGTCTCGCGGCGGTGACCCGGTCGCACCGGGGGCCTGGCTCGGCCGGGCCCTCCGTCGCGCCGTACCCGCACGGCGGGCTGGGGCCGCACCCCAACCTGCCGCCGGGTGAACGGCTGCGGGTGCTGCTGGTCGAGGACGACGAGGGCGACGCCTTCCTGGTCGGCGAGCTGCTCGCCGAGACCAACTCGATGATCGACCTGCTGGTCGCCACCAGCCTCAGCGAGGCCCGGCAGCGCATCGCCGGGGTCGACTGCGTGCTGCTCGACCTCGGCCTGCCCGACGCGCAGGGCCTGGACGGGCTGCGCCGGGTGCTGGAGATGTCCAGCGGCGCGGCGGTCTGCGTGCTGACCGGCCGCTCCGACGAACACCTCGGCATCGTCGCGGTCGCCGAGGGCGCCCAGGACTACCTGGTCAAGGGGCAGGTCGACGGGGTGCTGCTGACCCGCGCCCTGCGCTACGCGGTGGAACGCAAGCGGGCCGACGAGAACGCCCGCCGGCTGCGCGAGGTCGAGCTGCGCCAGGCCGAGTCGGCCCGACTGGAACGGGGCCTGCTGCCCCAGCCGCTGATGACCACCGACGAGGTGGCGGTGCACACCTTCTACCGGCCGGGCCGGCACGCGGCGCTGATCGGCGGGGACTTCTTCGACGTGGTGCAGACCCAGCCGGACCGGGTCGACCTGATCGTCGGCGACGTCTGCGGGCACGGCGTGGACGAGGCCGCCCTCGGCGTCGAACTGCGGGTGGCCTGGCGGGCGTTGATCCTGGCCGGGGTGCCCGACGACGAGGTGCTGCCCGCCCTGGAGCAGGTGCTGATGAGCGAGCGCCGGCTCCAGGAGATCTTCGCCACCGTCGCCACCGCCCGGCTCGACCTGGCCGCCAACCGGGCCACCGTCCGGCTGGCCGGCCACCCGCCGCCGCTGCTGCTGTCCGGCGGCAAGGTCGGGCCGGTACCGGCCCGGGGCGGCCTGCTGCTCGGCGTACGACCCCGCCGTCCCGTCGCGTTCGACCTGGAGTTCGACACCGATGACTGGTCCCTGCTGATGTACACCGACGGCCTGATCGAGGGGCGGGTGGGTGACGGCGACGACCGGTTGGACGTCGACGGGCTGACCGGCCTGCTCCAGGAGCGCGCCAACCACGCCGTGCCGCTGTCCGAGCTGCCCGCCTGGCTGGTCGGTCGGGCGGAGCAGATCAACGGCGGGCCGCTTGCCGACGACGTCGCCATGCTGCTGGTCACCCGGGGCGGTGGCCGGTGAACACGTACCGCCGGGGGTGGACCCTGCGTCGCCGGGTGCTGGCGCTGCTGGCCGTGGTCGGCGTGCTGCTGGTCGGGCTGGCCGTGGCCGAGGCGGTGGTGGCGGCGAAGAACCGCGCCTACACCGACGCGCTGCTCACCCGCACCGGCCCGCTGCGCGTGCAGGGTCAGGAGATGCTCAACGCGCTGCTCGACCAGGAGACCGGCATCCGGGGGTACGCGGTCAGCGGCAACCGCGCCGACCTGGCCCCGTACGAGCAGGGGGTGCAGCAGGAGCGCGACGTGGCCGCCACGATCGCCGACCTGAGCCGCGACTACCCGGAGGTCGCCGCCGCGCTGCGCACCGCGCAGCAGCAGGCGGCGGACTGGCGGCGGACGGTGGCCGAGCCGGTGATCGCCACCACCGGGAGCAGCGGCACCGCCGCCGGTCAGGCGTTGATCACCGCCCAGGCCCGGCAGCAGTTCGACGAGATCCGGGCGTCGGTGGGTGACCTCCAGACGGCGATCCTGACCGAGCGGGAGAAGGGCGCCCGGGACATCGAGCGCACCGGCAACATGCTGGTGATGCTGCTGATCGTCGCGGCGGTGGTGGTCGTCCTCGCGGGCACGCTGATGCTGCTCTCCCTGGAGCGGATGGTGATCCGGCCGCTGACCGGCCTGGCGCAGCAGGTGCGGGAGGTCGCCGCCGGCGACTACCAGCACCACATCGCCGGGTCGGGGCCGCCGGAGTTCCGTCGGCTCGCCGACGACGTCGACGTGATGCGGCAGAAGATCGCCAAGGACCTGGCCGAGGTGCGGGCCGCCCGGGAGAACATCGAGTGGGTCAACAGCCAGTTGCAGAAGCAGGCCGAGGAACTGACCCGTTCCAACCGTGACCTGGAGCAGTTCGCCTACGTCGCCTCGCACGACCTGCAGGAGCCGCTGCGCAAGGTGGCCAGCTTCTGCCAGCTGCTGCAACGCCGGTACGCGGGGCAGCTCGACGAGCGGGCCGACCAGTACATCGCGTTCGCGGTCGACGGCGCGCAGCGGATGCAGCGCCTGATCAACGACCTGCTGGCGTTCTCCCGGATCGGTCGGCTCACCACCGGTTTCGTCGACGTCGACCTGAACAAGGTGATGGGCGACGTGGCCAGCCAGACCGAGCCGGGCCGGCAGTACGCCGACGCCGAGCTGACCTGGGGCGAGCTGCCGGTGATCCGGGGTGAGGAGCCGCTGCTCACCAACCTGCTGGTCAACCTGGTCAGCAATTCGGTGAAATTCCGCCGCCCGGACGTCGCGCCGAAGGTGCGGGTCTCGGCCCGGCTGGTCGGTGACGAGTGGGAGATCACCTGCCAGGACAACGGCATCGGCATCGAGGCCGAGTTCGCCGACAAGATCTTCGTGATCTTCCAGCGGCTGCACGCCAAGGACGCCTACCCTGGCACCGGCATCGGCCTGGCCATCGTCAAGAAGATCGTCGAGTACCACGGCGGTCGGGTCTGGGTCGACACCGACCAGGCCGAGGGGACGGCGATCCGGTTCACCCTGCCGGCCCGGCCGGAGGACGTCGAGGCCGCGAAGGCGGCGGCCGAGGCGGACGCGGCGGCGACCGACGGGGACACCGACGCGCCGGCCGACGGGGAGAACCCGCCGACGGCCGACGACGCCGCGCCCGGCCCGGTCGTGGAGACGGCCGACGAGGCCGGCCCGGTGGCCCGACCGACGCCGGTCGGCCGGCAACCGGACGGTACGCAGGACGAGGACCCACCCGGCGGGCCGCCGGGGCACGGCACGACGGGTGGCACGAAGGAGAGGGTCGGATGACCGCGCCGGCGGACGGCAAGAGCCCGATCGAGGTCCTGCTGGTCGAGGACGACCCGGGTGACGTGTTGATGACCCAGGAGGCGTTCGAGGAGCACAAGCTCCGCAACCGGTTGACCGTCGTCTCCGACGGCGCCGAGGCGCTGGCCTACCTGCGGCGCGAGGGCCGGTACGCGGACGCGGTGACCCCCGACCTGATCCTGCTCGACCTGAACCTGCCCCGCCGGGACGGCCGGGAGGTGCTGGAGGAGATCAAGAACGACGAGGAGCTGCGCCGCATCCCGGTGGTGGTGCTGACCACCTCCCAGGCCGACGAGGACATCCTGCGCAGCTACCAGCTGCACGCCAACGCCTACGTGACGAAGCCGGTGGACTTCGACCGCTTCATCTCGGTGGTCCGCCAGATCGACGAGTTCTTCGTCAGCGTTGTCAAGCTGCCGCCGCGTGGCTGACCATCTGCTCGACGACGTCGACACGCTGCTGCGGGAGACCGCGGCGAGCGTGGTGTTGCCGCTGTTCCGCAAGCTGGACGACGCCGACGTCACCGAGAAGGCACCGGGCGACCTGGTCACCGTCGCCGACCAGCGGGCCGAGGAGCGGATCTCGGCGGGGCTGCGCCGGTTGCTGCCGGGTTCCCTGGTCGTCGGCGAGGAGGCGGTCGCCGCGGACGGGTCGCTGCTGCGTCACCTGCGCGGCGGCGGCGACGTGTGGGTGGTGGACCCGGTCGACGGGACGGGGAACTTCGCCGCCGGGCGGCGACCGTTCGCGCTGATGGTGGCCCTGCTCTCCGGCGGCGAGCCGGCCGCGTCCTGGGTGTTCGACCCGCTGGCCGGGACGATGGCCGTGGCCCGCGCCGGGGCCGGCACCCGCCTGGACGGCCGGCCGGTCCGCGAGACCCCCGTCCTGCCGCCGGATCGGCTGCGCGGCACCGCGATGGTCCAGTATCTACCCCGGGCCACCCGGGACCGGGTGGCGGCCGGCCGCAGCCGGATCGGGGAGCTGCTGCCCGGCCAGCACTGCGCCGGGCGGGAGTACCTCGACCTGCTCACTGGTGACCAGCAGTTCGTCCTGTTCTGGCGGACCCTGCCCTGGGACCATGCCCCCGGCGCGCTGCTGGTGCGCGAGGCGGGCGGGGTGGCCCGCCGCTTCGACGGCACCGAGTACCACCCGGCCGACGACGGTTCGGGCCTGCTGGCCGCCTCCGACGAGCAGACCTGGCACGAGGTCCACGCCGCGCTGCTCGGCGACTGAACCGCCGGCCGGCTCCGGCGGGCCGTCCACCCACCCGGCCGGCCGCCCGGCGCGCCGTCTCGGAGATCGACGGCGGTGGACCCTCGGCTACCGGTCCGACACTCCCGGTCGAGGGTCGTCGTCCGGTGCCGTCACGGGCCTGGTGACCGGGCGTGATTGCGGTAATGTGACCGGCGGTCTCCGCCCCCAGGCCGCCAACCGGGGCCGGCGGGACCGCCCCCCCCCCCGCCCCACCGCCCGGCGGCCGCGGCCCCGGGGCAGACACCAGCGGGCCCCCGGCCCACCCGACCCCCCCCCTGTCCCG
>NZ_JBMDWU010000162.1:0-19746 GCF_048594385.1 Micromonospora sp.
GGGGGGCCGCCCCCCCGGGGCGGGCCGCGCCCGGCCCCGGGCCGCCCCCCCCGCCGCCCCCCCCCCCCCCCCCGGTCGCGTACGTCGTGCCGGGCGGCCCGGGTCGTCGGCCGCCACCGGGGCGGGCAGCGGTGCGCCGTCCGGGGCTCCCGCCATGGCGGCCCGGTGACCAGCCGGCCGGTCCGGCCACCCGGGGCGGCAGGCTAGGTTGCACGGATGAGTCTCCTCGATGACGTCGCGCAGCGCGACGGCTGGCGATGCTGGGTGTGCGACGAGCCGGTCGACGCCGACATGTCGGTGAACCACGCGCGTGGCCCCAGTGTCGACAGCCGCACCGCCGACCGGAAGGCCAAGGTCGTGGAGCGGCTCGCGCACCGCTCCTGCAACAGCCGCAAGGGGGCGGTCAAGGTCGTCGTCGCCTGGCCGGATCACCTGCACGTGGTGGAGCCCGCGCCGCTGATCACCGTCGCCGAGCGGCTCTCCCGCAAGGCAGGCCGTGAGGTGGTCGCCCGCTGTCCGCGCCGCAGGGACGCCCAGGAGGCGGCGGACTGGCTGGTCGACCGGTTCTCCCGGCTGGTGCCCGGACTGCCGGTGACCGCGAGCGTCGAGGAGGGCGGTGGGCAGTACCTCGTCGCCCTGACCAGCGGTCGTCGCTGACGGCGAGGGCTCGCCACTTCCCCGGACGTCGGGTCAGCTCGGCAGGGCGTCGCCTCCCACCGCTCCCCCGACCGCCGCCATGGTCGCCGGCCAGCGCAGGTCGACCCCCCGCCGGGCCAGCTCGGACTGGAAGTCCTCCAGCAGTTTCGGGCTGGCCCGGACCCCGTGCGGCGACGTCTGCCGGTCCAGACAGTAGGCGGCCAGCGCGCCCGCGGCCTCCCCGATCGACCACTCGGCCGGGTGCACCCGGTAGCAGCCGTTGGTGATGTGGGTGGTGCCCACGGCCTTCCCGGCGGCGATCACGTTGGTGACCCGCTCGGGCAGCAACGCACCGAGCGGGATCTCGAACGGGTGCGCCGCCACGTCGAGGTAGCCGTCGCCGCCGGTCGTCGGGTGCAGGTCGATCCGGTAGTGACCGGTGCCGACCGTGTCGGGATAGTGGACCGCACCGGCGGCCCCGCGCACCGCGACCGACAGGTCCTGCTCGGTCGGCGTGGTCACCGCCACCAGCCGGCGGGCTTCCCTGATGTACGGCGCCTGCGCGAAGCCGTCGGCGGTGCCGGTCACGTCGGGGCGCAACCGCAGGCCGGGGAAACCGGTGCCACCGTCCGGGCGGGGCGCCTCGGTCTGCAACCAGTACAGGAACGCGTTACTGGCCTCCCTGGCCCGCCGGACGTGCCGCCCGGCGTCCGGCACGTCGAACAGCGGCCCGTCCAGATAGTCGTTCATCGGCCAGTTGACCAGCGTCACGTCGCTGGGGAACAGGCCGGGCCGGAACGCCTGCCGGTCGAGGATCCGCCGGTACGTCCACAACTCGGGCGCGACCAGGCCCTCCTCCATCGACGTCGCCGTCGAGCGGGGGTTGGGGGTGAACCGCCCGGTGACCGGGCGACCGGTGCGCGGATCGGGATAGTTCCAGCTGAACAGGGGGCCCGGCCAGCCGGGTGCGGTCCGGGTGCGCCAGTGGTCGTAGTCGGCCGGCCGGTCCACCGTGTGGTCGCCGTCGACGTGTTCGAGGGCGAAGCAGACGGTGGCCGCCTGCATGTTCAGCGGAGCGGGCCGGTCCGGGGCGCTCGGTTCGCCGGTCTGCGCCTGCGACTCGGTGCCGGTGCGGTGTTCGATGCCGGCCAGGGCCAGCAGCTCACCGGTCTCGCTCGCCTCCAGCACGAGGCTGGCCCCGAGGTGGCACAGCGTTCCGTCGGCGAGCCGGACGGTCAGGGCGGTCACCTCGTCCCCGTCGGTGTGCGCCCGTTGCACCTGCGCCCGGGTGTGCACGGTGAGCCGTCCCGCCGCCCGCCAGGGGGCGATCATGGCCTGGAGTACGGCCAGCGCCACCCGGGGCTCGTGACACAGCGGACTGACCCAGCCGTTGCCCGGGTTGAGTGGACGGTCGGACCCGTCGGCGGCCAGCGGATACCAGCGCCGGTAGTGGTCGCGTACCTCCTGCCGGAACCGGCGGTAGCTGGCCGTCGAGCCGTGCGTCTCGATCCAGGGGTGCTCGTCCGGCGGCACCGCCTGCGAGGTGAGCTGTCCCCCGATCCACCCGTACGGCTCGACGACGACGACCCGGGCGCCGCCCTCGCAGGCGGCCAGCGCGGCGGCCATCCCGCCCACGCCCCCGCCGACCACCAGGACGTCGGTGTGCTGCTCCGTCGGGGTGGTACGCATCAGTCCGCCTCGCCTCGTCGTGCGGTCAGGGAGAAGTGGTAACGGTCGCCCCGGTAGAGCGACACCGCGCGTTCGACGGCCCGACCGCGTCCGTCGTAGCCGATCCGGCGGACCTCCAGCAGCGCCGCCGAGGGCGGGATCTCCAGCAGGTCGCACTGCCGGCGGGTGGGCACGACTGCGGCGATCATCTGCTGGGCCACCGTGACCTGGACGTGGTAGCGGTCCTTCATGATCCCGTAGAGCCCGTTGTCGAGGTTCTCCACGAGCAGCCCGGGGAACAGGTCGGCCGGCAGGTGCACCTCTTCGAGGCACATCGGTGCGCCGTCGGCGAGCCGGAGCCGCTCCACCCGGTAGAGCAGCGACCCCTCGGGCAGTCCGAGGTCCGAGGCGTCCGCGTCGCGGGCGACCATCGCGTCCGCGACGATCAGCTTGCTGCTCGGCTGCAGGCCCCGGGCCAGCATGTCCTCGGTGAACCCGCTGAGGCTGGTGCCCTTGGCGATCCGGGTGTCGGAGACGAAGGTGCCCTGCCCCCGGATGGTGTAGACCAGGCCGGCGTCGAGCAGTTCGCGCAGCGCCTGGCGCAGCGTCGTCCGGCTCACGCCGAGTTCCTCGGCGAGGTCCCGTTCGCGGGGCAGGGCCGAGTGCGCCGGCAGGCCCGCGACACGGTGCCGGAGTTCGGTGCGGATCTGGCTCAGTTTGGTGGTCATCACGAGTCCAACCGGGGATGCGGGCAGGCCTGCGCGAACCTGCGCGTGGTGTTGACCGGGTCCGAGATGGCGGTGCCGACGACGACTGCCCATGCGCCCTCGTCGAACGCCGCCGCGACCTGGGTACGGGTACGGTATCGCCCCTCGGCGATGACCGGAACCGGACAATGTCGACTGAGCTTCCCCACCAGGGCGATGTCCGGTCCGTCGGGGACGGGGCCGGTGACGTATCCGGACAGCGTGGTGCCGACCAGGTCCGCGCCGGCGTCCACGGCGGCCATGGCCGCGTCCACGCTGTCCACGTCGGCCATGAAGAGCGCCCCGCCGGCATGGGTCGCCGCGACGAGGTCGGACAGCTTCTCCCCGCCGGGCCGGGGACGGCCGGTGGCGTCGGCCGCGACGATCTGCGCCCCGGCACCGGTCAGCGCGGCCACGTCGGCCTCGGTCGGGGTGATGTAGACCGGGCTGCCGGGGGTGTGCCGCTTGACCAGTCCGACCACCGGCACCCCGAGGCCGACCATGCCCCGCACGTGGTCCACGCCCTGCCCCCGCAGGCCGGCGGCACCGCCGAGCACGGCCGCGGCCGCCATCGCCATCATGTGTCCGGTGTCCCGGAACGGGCTGCGACCCTGGGCCTGGCAGGACACGACCAGGCGTCCACGGATGGCTTCGGCCACGTTCATCGGTGTTCTGCCTTTGCGTCGAAGTCGGTCTGGACGGTGAGTGCGGCGAACGGGCCGGGCGGTGCGTCGGCCAGGGCCAGCGCACCGGCCAGCGGGTCCCCGGCGGCCGGCACCGGCTGCGCCGCGGGCGCCGCGGCGCGCAGCGCGGCGGTGAACGACGGCCACAGCAGGTCGGTGGCCCGGAAGACCCCGCCGGTGCCGGCGACCGGCACCGGGGCCGCGCCGAGGCCGGCCCGGAACAGCGCCCCGGCCACCGATTCGGCGAGCAGTTCGCCGGCCCGACGCCAGATCCGTGCGGCCTCGTCGTCGCCGGCGCGGGCCAGGTCCGCGACCGTGGCGGCGAAGCCTGCGATCCGGTCCGGGGTCGGTGGGTCGGCCCGCCAGCGGGCCGGCAGCGTCTCGACCGGCCCCCAGGCGGCGGTCACCGCGTCGGCCAGTCGGCCGGGCGCGGCCCGGTCCCGGTCGCGCAGGGCGCGCCGGATCGCGGTCCGGCCGATCCAGTGTCCCGAGCCCCGGTCGCCGAGGTCGGCACCCCAGCCGTCGGAGCGGGCGGTCCGGCCGCCGGCGTCGGCGGCGAGGACCACCGCGCCGGTGCCGGCGGTGACGACCGCGCCGGGGACCGGGCCGAGCGCACCGAGGTACGCGGTCACGCTGTCGTCGGCGACCCGCAGCCGGCCGGACCGACCGAGGGAGCGCAGCCCGGCCCGCAGGGCGTCGGTGGCCGGTGGTTGGCCGTTGAGCCCGGTCATGCCGACGCCGACCAGCACCCTCGGCTCCGGGCCGAGCGGGCCCAGGCCGGCAAGCGCGCCGGCCACCGCCTCGGCGATCCGGGTGCCGGCGTCACCGGCCCAGAAGCCCGGGGTCTCGGCGTGCCCGGTCGAGCGGCCGTGCCGGGCCACCGCGCGGCAGCCGCCCTGGCCCAGGTCGACCCCGACGCGGACGGGGTCGGTGCCGCTCACCGGGTCACCGCCGTGGTCGACGGCGCGGCGTCGGCGAGGCTGGACTCGGCGTAGTGGCAGGCGACCTCGCGTCCGGCGACCGTGCGCAGTTCGGGTTCGACCTCGGCGCAGCGCGGCTGGGCGAGGCGGCACCGGGTCCGGAAGCGGCAGCCGGACGGCGGCGAGGCCGGGGACGGCACCTCGCCGGTAAGCAGGATACGTTCGGCCGGCGGCGTCGCCCAGGGACGGGGCACCGGGGCCGCCGAGATCAGCGCCCGGGTGTACGGGTGGGCCGGGGTGTCGTACACCGTCGCCGCCGGCCCGGTCTCCACGATCCGGCCCAGGTACATCACCGCGAGGTCGTCGCTGATGTGCCGGACCACCGACAGGTCGTGCGCGATGAACAGATAGCCCAGCCCCAGGTCGGCCCGCAGGTCGGCGAGGAGGTTGAGGGTCTGCGCCTGGACCGACACGTCCAGCGCGCTGACCGGCTCGTCGCAGACCAGGATCCGGGGCGACATGGCCAGGGCGCAGGCGATGCCGACGCGCTGGCGTTGGCCGCCGGACAACTGGTGTGGATACCGGTCGGCGAGTTCGGCGGCGAGGCCGACCCGGGCCAGCAGGTCGGCGGTGCGGGCCGGCCACTGGTCGCGGGGGACGGGGCCGCGGTGCACCCGCCACCCCTCGGTGACGATGAAGGACACCTTCTTGCGGGGGTTCAACGACGAGTACGGGTCCTGGTAGACCATCTGGATCTCGGCGGTCAGCCGGCGTCGGCGGGCCGCGTCGGCGGTGTCGATCCGTTCGCCGGCGTACCAGATCTCGCCACCGGTCGGGCGGCGCAGGCCGACGATGGTCCGGGCCAGGGTGGACTTGCCGCAGCCGGACTCGCCGACCAGGCCCAGGGTGCGGCCGGTGGTGACGGTCAGGCTGAGCCGTTCCACCGCGTGCACGGCCGCGCCCCGGTGCAGCAGGCCGCCGTGGGTCGGATAGCTGACCCGCAGCTGCCGGACCTCAAGCCGCGTCGGCGACGTCGACATCGGCCATCACCTCCTCGGCGTAGTGGCAGGCCGCCTCGTGGCCGGCGGCGACCGTGCGCAGGGTGGGCCGGTCGGTGCGGCAGGCGCTGCGGGCGACGGGGCACCGGGGGTGGAACGGGCAGCCGGCCGGCGTCGCCAGTGGCGACGGCGGCATCCCCTCGATCGGGGTCAGCCGCTCCCCGGGGCGGTCGGGGGCGGGGACCGAGGCCATCAGCCCCCTGGTGTACGGGTGGGCCGGCGCGTCGTACACGGTGCGCAGCGGCCCCGACTCGACGACCGTGCCGGCGTACATGACGGCGACCCGGTCGGCCACGTCGGCGACCACCCCGAGGTCGTGGGTGATGAGGATCATCGACATCCCGTCGGCCTCGCGCAGGTCCCGTAGCAGGTCCATGATCTGCGCCTGCACGGTCACGTCCAGCGCGGTGGTCGGTTCGTCGGCGATGAGCAGCCGGGGCCCCAGGGCGAGGGCCATCGCGATCACCACCCGCTGGCGCATCCCGCCGGAGAACTGGTGGGGGTAGTCGTGGGCCCGGCGGGCGGCGTTCGGGATGCCGACCCGTTCCAGGCCGGCGACGGCGCGCCGCCAGGCCTCCCGGCGTGAGGTGCGCTGCCGGACCCGGAACAGTTCGGCGATCTGCTGGCCGACCCGGACCACCGGGTTGAGCGCGGTCAACGAGTCCTGGAAGACCATCGCCATCTCGGTGGCGGACAACTCGCGGGTACGCCGTACCGGCAGCGCGGAGATCTCCTCGCCGTCGTAGCGGATGGTGCCGCGTTCGATCGTGGCGCTGTGCCGGGGCAGCAGCGCCATCACCGCGCGGACGGTGACCGACTTACCGGACCCGGACTCCCCCAGGATCGCCAGTGTCTCGCCCCTGCCGACGGAGAACGAGACACCGTTGAGCGCCCGGTAGGCGCCGAGCGGGCCGTCGAACGAGACGACGAGATCGTCGACCGTCAACAGGGGGCGGGACGTGTGCGGTGGTGCGACCATCGGGTCCTCCGGGTCCGGTTCTCGGGTCAGCGCAGCGATACGCCGGCGAAGTCGGGCAGGTCGTTCGGGGTCGGGGTGAACCCCTCGACGTTGCCGCGCAGCACGACGTTGCCGTTGAGGTCGAGCGGGAAGAGGCCGACCGCCTGGTCCCAGACGATCTTGCCGGCCTGGGCGTACAGGGCGGCCCGCTTGTCCTGGTCGAGTTCGGCGCGGGCGGCGAGCAGGATGCGGTCGAGTTCCGGGTTGGCGTAGCCGTTGCGCTTGGCGGTCGACAGGTAGAGCCGGGCCAGGGTGAAGTCGGCGTCGCCGGTGACCGTGCTGCCGGTGGTCATCGTGCTGTCCCAGTCGAGCTTGAGCAGCTTGTCCAGCCAGGTGGCCCGTTCCAGTTCCTGGGGCTTGACCACGATGCCGACCTTGGCCCAGTCGCTGATCATCGCGTCGGCGAAGGAGTTGCCGTTGGTGCAGCAGCCGCTGCTCCACATCATCGTGGTGGTGAACCCGTCCGGGTAGCCGGCCTCGGTGAGCAGCTGCCGGGCCCGGGCCGGGTCGTAGGTGTACGGGTTCTGCCCGGCGGCACCGAACACGGCCTCCGGCAGCGGTCCGGTGGCCGGGGTCCCGGCCTGGTCGAACAGCGACTTGCTGATCTTGGCGAAGTCGACCGCGTGCCACATGGCCTGCCGGACCCGCGCGTCGGTGAACGGCTTGCGGGAGCTGTTGAACCAGATGTAGTAGTTGGCGTACGTCGGGAACGACCGCACGGTCAGGTCCTTGTTGTCCCGCAGCCCGGTCAGCTGGTCGGGCGGCAGGCCCCAGGTCACGTCGATCTCGTTGTTCGACAGCGCCGTCACCCGGCCGGACACCTCGGGGATGTAGCGGTAGGAGATGCTGGTCAGCTTCGGCCGGTCGCCCCGGTAGGTGTCGTTGCGGACCAGGTTCACGCTCTGCCCGGCGGTGAACGACGAGACCTTGAACGGGCCGGTGCCGTACGGGGCGTCGAAGAACGCGTTGTCGCCGAGCTTGGCGGCGGGGGCGATCCAGAGCAGGGTGAGGTTGCTCAGCACGGTGCCGAGCTGGCTCGTGGTGTGGATGGTCAGGGTGCGCTCGTCGGGGGTGCGGATGTCGTCGACGGTGGCCCACAGCCCGGCCAGCGGCCCCTTACCGTCGATCAGCGCCCGGAGCGACGCCTTGGCGTCGGCGCTGGTCAGCGGCGTCCCGTCGGCGAAGGTGACGCCGCTGCGCAGCACGAACTGCCAGGTCAGCGGGTCGGGGTTGGTCCAGCTCTCGGCGAGCTGCGGGGCGATCTTCCCGTCCTTACGGACCACGAGGGTCTCGAAGACCTCCTGGACGACGGTGAGGGTGGGCTGGTCGGCGGAGTTCGCGGCGAACGGGTTCAGCGAGACCACCGGGGTCGGGTTGGCTACCCGCAGGGTGGTGACGCCGCCGCCGTCACCGGCGGGGTCGTCGGAGCCGAAGGAGCACGCGGTCAGTCCGAGTACGCCGGCGAGGGCCAACGCACCGAGCCGGATGGTCGAAGATCTCATGTCTTCCCATTTCACTGACGGGTTACCGGGTGGAGAGGTTCGGATCGGAGCGGTCCCGTAGTTCGTCGCCGAGCACGCCGACGCAGACCACGAAGACGGCCAGGACCAGGCCTGGCAGGGTGGCGATCCACCAGGCGCTGGCCAGGTAGTCGCGTCCGTTGGCGATGGTGGTGCCCCAGCTCGGCGTGCCGGCCGGGATGCCCAGGGACAGGAAGCTCAGCGACGCCTCGGCGACGATGACGAATCCGAGCTGGACGGTGGCGATGACCAGCAACGGGCCGGCCACCGCGGGGAGCACGCAGTGCCGCACGACGTGCCACGGCCCGGCGCCGAGGGTGCGGGCCGCGTTGGCGAAGTCCCGGGAGCGGGTCGCCATGGTCTGCGCGCGGGCCACCCGCGCGAAGATCGGCCAGGTGGTGATGGACAGGGTGAGTACGACGTTGGTGACGCTGGAACCGAGCACGCCGGCGACGAAGACGGCGAGCAGGATGGACGGGAAGGCCAGTTGGATGTCGGCCAGCCGCATGACTGTCGCGTCCACCACCCCGCCGAGGTAGCCGCAGAGGATGCCGATCGCGGCGCCCACCGTGCCGGCCAGCAGCAGGGTCGCCGCGCCGACCAGCAACGAGATCCGGGCCCCCTGCATGATCTGGGGTAGCAGGTCCCGGCCGACCTGGTCGGTGCCGAGCAGGGCCAGGCCGCCGTCGGACATCCGGCTGCCCGGGGGGAGCAACCGGTCGGTGACGGAGGTGGCGATCGGGTCGTACCGGGCGATCAGTGGCCCGATCACCCCGGCGACCAGGTAGGCGGCGATCACCCCGAGCGGGAGCCACAGGCGCAGCCGGCGACGTCGGCGCCGGGGCGCGGTGGCCGGTGGGGTCGCCGTCGCGTCGGGCGGGCCGCCGTCGGTGGGCATGACAGGGGTGCCGAGCACGGCCGAGCCGGGTACGCCGTCGGACACGGTGGTCACCTCTCAGACGCTCTCGCGGACCCGGGGGTCCAGCCGGACGTACAGCAGGTCGACGAGCAGGTTGATGACGATGAAGATCACCGCGACGGTGATCACGCAGGCCTGCACGACCGAGTAGTCGCGGGCGGCGATGGCGTCGGTCATCAGCCGACCCACCCCCGGCCAGGCGAAGACGGTCTCGACGATCACCGCGCCGCCGAGCAGGCTGCCGAACTCCAGGCCGGCCACGGTGACGACGGGGATCAGCATGTTGCGCATGGCGTGCCAGCCGACGACCCGGGTCTCGGACAGGCCCTTGGCCCGGGCGGTGACCACGTAGTCCTCGTGCAGCACGTCGAGCAGCCCGGAGCGGACCAGCCGGAGCACCACGCTGAGCAGCGGCAGGGCCAGTGTCACCGCCGGCATGACCATCGCGGCCGGGGACGCGGCACCGGAGCTGGGCAGCAGGTGCAGGAACCGGGAGAAGACCAGGATCAGCATGATGCCGACCCAGAACGTCGGCAGGGACTGGGTGAGCATCGACAGCACCGAGACCACCCGGTCCACCACGCCGTTGGGTCGGGTGGCGGCCAGGGTGCCCAGGGCGAACCCGAGGACCAGGGCGATGGCGAAGGCGGTCAGCGCCAGGGCGGCGGTCGCCGACAGGTGGGTGAGCACCAGGTTGGTCGCGGCGTCGTGCAGCCGGAACGACTCACCGAAGTCGAGGGTGACGGCCCGCCGGAGGAACTGGACGTACTGGACGGGTAGCGAGGCGTCGAGCCCGTACTCCCGGCGCAGCGCCTCGACGGCCGACGGGTCGGCGTCCGGGCCGAGAACCGCGGTCGCCGGGTCGCCGGAGACCGCCCGCATCGCGAAGAAGACCACCGTCGCCGCGCCGAACAGGACCAGTACCGAGATCGCGAGGCGACGCAGCGCGTACCGCAGCATCCCGGCCCCTCAGTTGCCGGGCGGCGGGTCGCCGGCCAGCGCCGCCTCGATGTCCTCGACGACGGCGACGGCCGCGCGGCCCTCCTCGGCGCTGACCGGTGTCGGTCCGCCGGTCAGCGCGGCGTCGACGAACGCTTCCAGCTCGGTGCGCAGGTTGTAGGCGCCGCCGCCGTCGCGGCCGGGCCAGAAGTAGGTGTCCATGAAGCTGGCCACCCCGTCGCGGCGGGCGTACAGCAGGTCGTTGTGCGAGAGGTTCATCTCGAGGATGCCGTGCTCGCCGACGATCCGCAGTCCGGCGTCGGCGCGCGACGGGCGGGAGTGCGGCAGGGTCCAGTTGTTCTCCATGGTGCCGATGGCCCCGTCGTCGAAGCGGACCGTGGCGTGTACGACGTCGTGGCTGGGCGAGAGCACCTTGCGGCCGACCGCGCCGGTGACCTCGACCTCGCGGCCGGTCACGAACCGGAGCAGGTCGGCGTCGTGGATGCCGAGGAACCAGGCGACCGAGGTCCGGTCCCAGATCCCCTCGCCCACCGCCTGCGAGGTGCACCGCCAGACCTTGACGTGCCAGATGTCCCCGAGTTCGCCGGAGCGCACCACCTCGCGCAGGCGCAGCACCCGGGGGTCGAAGCGCAGCACGTGGCCGATCATCAGCGCGTTTGGATCGGGCCGGCCGGCGATGATCCGGTCGCAACTGGCCAGCGACAGCGCCATCGGTTTCTCCAGCAGCACCCGCCTGCCCGCCGCGAGCGCGGTGAGGGTCGCGTCCTCGTGCAGGTGGTCCGGCGTGCAGACGCTCACCGCGTCGACCTCGTCGAGGAGGTCGCCGATGTCCGGGACGGCCCGGACGCCGAGGTGGGTCTCGGCCCATTCCCGGTTGCGCGGCGAGATGTCGACGACGGCCACCAGTTCGGCCTGCCGCACGTCGCGCAGCGCGCGGGCGTGCAGCTGCCCCTGGACCCCGATCCCGACGACACCGACCCTTAAGCGGTCCACACCCGGCCCCCACTGTTGCGTACCTACGAAAGCTAGATGTGTACCTAGCTCCGATAGTTGTACACCTGCGGTGGGGGTCGCGCAAGATGCGAATTCACCTCCGCATCCGGCCCCCGACCTGCGGGATCGACGACCGGCGGTGGCTGCCCGCATGGCGGCGACGCAGCACCACCAGGGCCGCCGACAGCAGCACCACCCCCGCGCCGACGCCGGCCGACAACCACCGGACCGGCGCCGGGGACGGGTCGACCGTGTCGGCGACCCACTCCCGGAGAACGTCGGTGCGGGCACTGAAGTCGGGACCCGGATGGGGACATCCCGGCCCGGTGCTGACCAGGGCCACCAGGACGGCCGTACCGTCGGCCCGCTCCCGGAAGTAGGGACCGCCGGAATCGTGCGGACACGGACTGGTGTCCGCCCGGGGCCGCCGGCCGGAGGTCTCGACGAGGTCCGCACCGACCCGGTCGACGGTGAACTCACCGGTCTGGAGCCGGGCCGTCGGCGCGACCGCGTCGGCGGCGGTCAGGCCGTACCCGGTCAACCGCAGCACCTCGCCGGCCACCGGCGGCCCGTCGGCGATCTCCAGCGGCGGCACACCGGTGACCGCGGTGTCGAGTTCGACCAGGGCCACGTCCGCGCCGTCCGCCTGACGGACCGCGACGACCCCGGCCTCGTAGCCGTCCCGGCCGCCGAGGTCCGTCCGCCCGACCGTGACGGTGGTCCGCCCGGCCACCGTCCGGCTCACCCGCCGGCCGTCCGGGGTACGGAAGCAGTGGCCGGCGGTGATCACCCACCGCGGCGCGACCAGCGCGCCGGAACACCAGCTGTCCCGGGTGCCGCCGCCGTCCGCCGGCAGGCCCGTCATGGTCAGCCGGGCGGTGAACCGGTACGCGCCGTCGGCCGCGTCCTCGCCGTGGGCGATCGCCGACGCCGGCCGGGGCGCGACGGGAGCGACGGCAACCGCCGTGGCCGCCACGGCGACCATGACACACTGTGTGGCGAGTCGGAGCACGGGTTCACCAGCCTGTACGCACGGGAGCAGGAACGCTGCGATGCTGCGCCCCCGGCCGTCCGGGCGGCGTCAGCGGCGCCCTTATCGGTTCTTTATGCGCCGGGTGCCAGCCTTGCGGGCGGTCCCGGGCACGGGGGAGGCGACGGGAGGGAGACGGCGTGCGGGTGCTGATGGCCGACGACGAGCGGGTGCTGGCCGACATGGTGGCCGAGGGGCTGCGCCGGTTGTCCATGGCCGTCGACGTGGTCTACGACGGCGACAGCGCCCTGGAACGGCTCGCCGTCAACCGCTACGACGTGGCCGTGCTCGACCGGGACATGCCCGGCCAGAGCGGCGACGAGGTGTGCCGGTGGATCGCCGGCTCCACCACCGGCACCCGGGTGCTGCTGCTGACCGCCGCCGCCGGCATCCGGCAACGCGTCGAGGGCCTCGGCCTGGGCGCGGACGACTACCTGACCAAGCCGTTCGCCTTCGCCGAACTCGTCGCCCGGTTGCAGGCGCTGTCCCGGCGCTCGACCCCGGCGCTGCCCCCGGTGCTGGAACAGGACGGCCTCGTGCTGGACGTCACCCGGCACACGGCCACCCGGGACGGGATGCCGCTGTCGCTGTCGCCCAAGGAGTACGCCGTCCTGCACGTGCTGATGCGCGCCGGCGGCCGGGTGGTCAGCGCCGAGGACCTGCTGGAACAGGCGTGGGACGAACACGCCGACCCGTTCACCAACACGGTACGGACCACCGTGATGACCCTGCGCCGCAAGCTCGGGGACCCGCCGGTGATCCACACCGTGCCCCGGGTCGGCTACCGGCTCGGGGCATGAACCTGCCCTCACCGGCCCGGCGGATGCTCCTGGTCGTCGGGGCGCTCCTGCTCGTCGCCCCGTTCGTGACGACGGCCGCCGACCTGCTGCTCGCGCTGTGGCGGGAGTTCGGCCCGTCGTGGTGCGCCACCCCCGAGTTGCGGGCACCGGGCGACGACGCCCCGTTCGTCTGTGTCCAGGTGTTCCGGCGGCCGAGCATCCCCCTGGCGATCGCCGTGACGATCGTGCTGCTGACCCTGTTCGCCGCCGCCTACCCGGCCGTGCGCTGGTGCCTGCGTCCGCTGCGGGACCTCGCCCCGGTGATCGCCGACGTCGGGCCGCAGAACCTGGGCCACCGGCTCAGGCCCGGCCCCGGCCGCGACGAGCTGGCCGTC
Organism: Micromonospora sp.; assembly: GCF_048594385.1. Taxonomy (NCBI): domain Bacteria; kingdom Bacillati; phylum Actinomycetota; class Actinomycetes; order Micromonosporales; family Micromonosporaceae; genus Micromonospora; species Micromonospora sp. The sequence goes on from NZ_JBMDWU010000162.1 coordinate 13,326, forward strand.
CTCGGCCGCACCATCGACGAGATGATGGACCGGATCGCGGTGGGGTACGAGGCGCAGCGCCGGTTCGCCGCCGACGCGTCCCACGAGCTGCGCACCCCGCTGGCCGTCCAGCGCACCCTGATCGAGGTCGGCCTGACCCGCAGCCTCACCGACGACCAGCTCGCCCTGCTCGCCGCGCAACTGCTGGAGACCAACGAACGCAACGAGCGCCTGATCGAGGGGCTGCTGGTGCTCAGCGAGAGCGACCGTGGCCTGCTGACCCGCGTCCCGCTGCGGCTCGACCGGATCGTCGCGACGGTGCTCGACGCCCACCGCAGCCGCGCCGAGCAGGCCGGGGTCACGATCGTCAGCCGGCTGAGCCCCCGGCTGGTCGTCGGCGAGCAGGTGCTGCTGGAACGGCTGGTCGTCAACCTGGTGCAGAACGGCCTGAAGTACAACCGGCCCGACGGCACCCTCACGGTTCAGGTGGGCACCGATCCGGCGCTGGTGGTCGAGAACACCGGTGACGACGTCCCCCCGGACGAGGTCGCCGCCCTGTTCGAGCCGTTCCGACGCCGGTTCGGCAAGCGCATCGACCACAGCGGCGGCGCGGGCCTCGGCCTGGCGATCGCCCGTTCGATCACCCGGGCGCACGAGGGCATCATCACCGCCTCCTCCACCGGCCGCGACGGGCTGCGGGTGCAGGTGACGTTTCCGGCGATGGAGACGGACGAGGCCGGAGGCCGGTGAGGGACGCCGGGTGGGGCGCAACTCCGGGACCGGTCGGCTGTCAGGGTTCGAGTTGGATGTGCTCGGGGTCGATGAACTCGACGCGGAGTCGGTCGTCGGCCAGCAGGTCGACCACGCGCTGCCAGTGCGCCGCGCGCCGGCTGCAGATCTCCCGCAGGCGGGTGAGGTCCGGCTGGTCACCGTCGGCGTCGAGCCGCCGCAGGGCCCCCAGGCCCAGCTCGGCGGAGGCGGCGCTGAGCTCGGCGGTCACCCGACCGATCTGCTGGACGATCTCGTCCACATGCGCGGTCAGGTCCGCCACCCGTTCCTCGACGGCGCCGTCGCGCCGCAGCGGCGACTCCAGGCCGTCCGGCACCTCGATGACCAACTCCTCGAACGTCGGCACCGGTGGCGGGAACCGGAGATCCGCGACGCGCACCAGGTCCACCGCCTCGGTGACCAGCCGGCTGAACTGGGCCCGGTGCAGCCAGTACCAGGCGCGGTCCTCCGCCATCTTCCCGAGCAGACGCCAGGTGCGGTTGTCGAGGTCGAGCCATTCGATCATGTCGTGGACATCGCCCCGCCACGGCGGGGCACACCGCCGGTGCCAGTTGCGTTCCAACAGCCCGGCTCCGTCGTGGAGCAGCTTCTTGACGTACGCCGCGATCCGGATCCGGGTGACGTTCTCGGGACGTCGCAACACCGACCGCATCGGCTGGTAGAGGTCCAGTTGCAGGAAACGGAACTCGTCGCTGCCACGGAGGCGACCGAAGTCCGGGTCACTGCTGCCGATCCAGCTACGCAGCCGGGACGCCACGCCGGTCTGGGTCGTGGTCTGCAGCGAGACCTGCGCGGCGGGCCCACTCTCGGCGGAGGCCATCGCGGCCTGGAGTTCGATCACGGCGTACCCGGTCAGCGACCGCCGCCGCCGGTGGTCCTCCAGCCAGGCGGGAGGGGAGGGTGCCAGCTCCGCCGCCGGGCTGGGCGGAAGAACCGGAACGTAGCCGTACAGGGCGTAGGAGTAGACCGCCGCCGCCGCGTAGTAGTCCAGGTAGTCCAGGCGTCCGGGGCCGAGGCGGCGACGCTGGGCGCGGCCGATGGCGTCCCGCAGCCGTTCCGGCTGGACGGGCCAACTGCGCACCATCGCCTCCGTACGCCGGTACCGCCGACGCGACCACCAGCGCCGCATGTTCGGCAGATCCCCCACCTGCTGCCCGGTGAACCAGTCGACGGTCAGGCCGGCGACCGTGAGCCGGTCCTGGGTCAGGTCGTGCAGGGCCCGGCCGAGTCGCAGCGGCGCCCACACGTCCCGCGCCAGGCGCAGCAGTCTCCTGCTCACCTCCGAGCCGGTGCCCGGCACCAACCAGGCCAGGGCCGAGTCCTGGTAGAGCCGGTGGAACTCCTGGAGCGCGGCCAGGTTGAGCAGCACCCGGGCGGTGGCGACGGCTTCCAGCGCCGTCCTGGTCCGCTCGCGCGCCGCCGCCCGGTCCGCGGCGTTGCGGAACGCCGACAGCACCGGCCAGTAACGTTCGACGAAGGCCACGGTGAGGCGGTCGCGGATCTGGTCGCGCAGCACCCTGCGCTCCCCGACCGCGTCCGTGGCGAACCAGTCCTCCACCGTGCGTTCCGAGTACGCCAGGGTCTTGGCGTACTGGTAACGCAGCCGGATGAGTTCCCGGCGGCGTCTGACGGCCCACAGCATCGCCACCGGGTAGCGGAAGGGGTGCCGCCACCGGTCCCGCCGCCGCGTCCACAGCGACGCCGTGTACCGGCTCTCCAGCTCACCGAGACAGAGCGCCCCGTGGTACGTGTCCAGCGCGGCGAGGAAGAGCCCGAGGTCCTCCTGGACGCTCGCCACCATCATCCGGATGTCGGAGTTGAACGGATCCAGCCGCAACGCCTCCCGGTACCACCAGAGCGCATCGTCGAGCCGCCGTTCGTCGTGCCGCTTCTTGGCCTCGTTGTACGCCTCGAAGAGCCCGGTCGGCAGGTCACGGTGCCGCCACGACCGCCACGGGGCCTTCCGCGCGAGGCGGGTCATCGGCAGGATCTTGGCCATCGCCCAGTAGGCGGCCTTGCAGGTGGCGTCCTCCCAGGTCGCGCCCCACTCGGTGGTCGTCGCGCTGCCCGTGCCGCCCGCGAACGAGGTGACCGTGACCGACAGTCCGCAACCGGGCTCCTGCTTGCGCTCCTGAAGGGTCGCCCTGATCAGGTAACCCGTCTGCGGCCAGAGCCGTGCCATGAACTTCGGCAGGACCGCCAGCGGGTTCGTCAACGTCTCCGGTGACTCGCCGAGGACGACGAGGAAGTTCTGTGGTGGTAGGGCCGCCGGCCCCGCGTACGGCGGATAGATGCTGGTGCTGGCGAGTTGCCGGCAGAACCTGCTCTTCAGGTACGCCGCCCGGCCGGTGTCCTTCGGGTCCGCCGCGTTGTCGAAGTCCCGCACGTCGACCGCCCCCGGGCGGTACGCCAACCTTTCACGGTAGTAGTAACGCCACATCGCGAAGGCCACCACGAACAGGATCAGCACCCAGAGCCGTCGCCACAGGTCGGTGTGCGGGCTGCCGAAGGCACAGGCCACTCCGATCAGCACGAGACGCAGGGGCTCGAAGAATGTCCAACCGTCCCCGGAAGCCGCTTTCTCGGTGGCCCGACCCAGGTGCCAGAGGGCCGAGAGCAGTGCCAGGGTGCTGAGGATCCCGAGGAGTAGCCAGCGGGTCGGTCGCGGGATGGGCAGCGGGGAGGGCGGCGGATGGCCGCCGTTGTTGATCCGGTGCGGATACCGCGCCCGCCAGGACTCGGGACGTGGATCCTCCCGACGCTCGGCGGCAGCGCGCCGGTTGTCCATCCCGAATGCTCCTGACGACCGTCCTGACCTGCGCTTTCAGGTCAGTGTTCCGGCCCGGCCGAGCTGGGTGACGAGAAATCCGAGTTTTCCCGCTGGCGGGGCACCGCACCGAGGGGTGACCTGTCACCACCGAGCCGCTGTCAGTCGCTGTCGCCCGGGCGGGCGACCGGTTCGCCGCCGATGCAGCCCACGTTCACCTCGAACTCCCCCGCCGGGCCGGCGAAGGTCACCTCGGCGTCGTCGTCCGGGCCCCGGTCCACGTCCTTCACCCGGTAGTCCTGCGCCGGGGCCCACGAGACCAGCCGCACCTCGGACCCGACGCACTCGGCGACCGCCGTACCGCCGGGGGTGGCGAAGCTACGGCGCTGGCCGGGCGTCGCGGAGGGGCCGACGGCCGGGGCCGACGACGCGGACGCCGCCGGGGCCGACGGTGTCGCCGGGGCCGGCTCCGGGGCCGCCAGAGCCCGTTCCACCTCGGCCTGGCTGCGCACCCCGCCGGGGGTGCCGGTGATGCTCTCCCCGACCAGCCGGATCGCGGCCACCCCGATCAGGGTGGCGAGCACGGCGGCGGCCAGCCAGCCGGCGGTGGCGAGGAGCGTACGGCGACCCATGCCCCGACTATGCCCGACCGGCCGCTAAGCCGGGCCCGGCGGCAGGATAAGCGGAGGTTAAGAGCCGGCCCGTCAGCCGGTGGCACCGGCTAGCCTGCCTAGCGGTGGCAACCCTGCTCCTGATCGGGGACGACGGATGAGACGGCGGCTGGCGCTGCTGGTCGCGGCGACCAGCTGCCTGACCCTGGTGGCCTTCCTGGTGCCGCTGGCCCTGCTGGTGCGCACGGTCGCCGAGGACCGGGCCACCGTCCGGGCGACCGCCGACGTGCAGGGGCTGGTGCCGGTCGTCGGCACCGCCGACACCGCGACGATCCGGTTGACCGTGGAACAGCTCACCGCCGAGTCGGGGCGACCGGTCAGCGTCTACCTGCCCGACGGCACGGTGCTCGGCGCGCAGGAGCCGCGTACCCCCGCGGTGGCGCTCGCCGCCCGCGGCCAGAGCCTCACCGCGGAGCTGGACGGCGGGCGGGAGATCGTGATCGCGGTGCAGGGCCGGGCCGACGGCACCGGCGTGATCCGCACCGTGGTGCCCCGCGCCGACGTCACCGCCGGGGTGGCCCGCGCCTGGCTGGTGCTGGCCGCGCTCGGCATCGTGCTCGTGCTGCTCGGCCTCGCCGTGGCCGACCGGCTGGCCCGCACCCTGGTCCGGCCGATCACCGAACTGTCCTCGGTCTCGCACCGGCTGGCCAACGCCGAACTGACCGCCCGCGCCGAACCGGCCGGCCCGCCGGAGCTGCGGGAGGTCGCCGGTGCGCTCAACCACCTGGCCGCCCGGATCCAGGTGCTGCTGCGGGAGGAACGCGAGCAGGTGGCGGACCTGTCGCACCGGCTACGGACGCCGTTGACGGCGTTACGGCTGGAGGCGGAGTCGCTGCGCGACCCGGACGACGCGGCCCGGGTGGCGGCGGCCGTGGACGGGTTGGAGCGGGCGGTGACCGGCCTGATCCGGCAGGCACGCTGGCGCAGCGACCCGGCCGACGGTGATCCCGGCGCGGCCACCGCCGACGCCGCCGCGATCGTGGGGGAACGGGTCGCCTTCTGGTCGGTGCTGGCCGAGGACACCGGCCGCACGGTCGACCTCGACCTCGCGGCCGGGCCGCTGCCGGTCGGGGTTCCCGCCGACGAGTTGGCCGCGGCCGTGGACGCGCTGCTGGGCAACGTCTTCGCGCACACCCCGGAGGGCACCGGCTTCACCGTCCGGTTGACCCGGGAGGCGGCCGGGGCCGCGCTGACCGTCCACGACGCGGGACCGGGGATACCGGCCGTGCTGGTGGAGCGGGGGGCCAGCCAGGCCGGCTCGACCGGGCTCGGCCTGGACATCGCCCGGCGGGCCGCGCAGGCCAGCGGCGGTCGGCTCGACCTGGGGTCGGGCGCGCAGGGCGGCGCGGTGGTGACGCTGCGGCTCGGGCCGCCCCGGTCGGCCTTAACCGGAGCTTAGGGTCGGCGCAGCGCGCCGCTATCCACCGCCGGAGCACGCTGAGCGCACCAACCGAGAAACTCCGGAGGTACGCATCATGAAGCGCACATCCCTGCTCCTGGCCGCTGCCGGCGGCGCCGCCGTCCTCGCCGTCACCGGCACGGCGATCGGCGTGTCCGCCGCGGAACGGGCCCCCGGCCCCACCGCCACCGCGACCACCGCCCCGGCCCCGGTGGACCCCACCGTCGTGCCGACGACCGCGACCCCCGGCGGTACGCCGACGGCGGGGACGCCGGGTGGGAGCCCGACGGCGGGGACGCCGGGTGGGAGCCCGACGGCGGGGACGCCGGGTGGTGGCACCGCCCCGGCCACCGACGACGCGGTGAGCCAGCAGCGGGCCGGTGAGATCGCGCTGGCCAAGGTGGGTGGTGGTCGGATCACCGAGGTCGAGCGGGAGCAGGAGGAGGGCCGCCCGGTCTGGAGTGTGGAGATCATCGACGGCGACACCGAGCATGAGATCGACGTCGACCGGGAGAACGGCGGCATCGTCAAGTCCGAGCAGGAGAAGGCGGACGCCGACGACCGGTCCGGTCGCGACGACGACTCCGACGACCGGGACGACGACGGCGACGACGACTGACGGTCCGGACGTCGGGTGGGGCACCCGGCCGGTCCGACCGCCCACCGGCGGTAGGGACGGCCGGTGCCGGCACCGCGCGGTGCCGGGTGGGCGGCCCCCGCCACCACACCGCGGGCCGCCCCCCCCGCGCCCGGGCACGGGGGGACCGGTGGCGGGGCCCCGCGCCGGCCCCCGGGGCCGCGTGGGCGTCCGCCCCC
>NZ_JBMDWU010000163.1:0-3328 GCF_048594385.1 Micromonospora sp.
TGCTCGACCACGACGGTGTCGCCGACGATGGTGACGCTCTTCGGGGTGCCGCCGACCCGCTGCTGCCACAGCACGTCCGGTTCGGAGATCGGCTCGCTGCGGTCGACCCAGTCCCACACCCCGGGGAAGGGGTTCCACACGCCGGTGACGGCGAGCGCGATCACGATGACGAGCCCGAGCAGCAGCCCTCCCCGCACCCCGCCAAGGCCCTTCACACCGGACACCGTAGCGACGATCACCTCCCCGCCCCGCCCCCGCGCCGGAGTGTCGCCCTCCTTTCTCCCTGGCGGGCGGCCTACCCGTCGGGCAGATCGGACGCGCCGCGACATCGCCGATATAGCGCCAACAGAGCCTTCGGATGCCGCTATATCAGCCCAATTGCGTTGATCACGACCCGGCGGCCGACCGCAGCAACGGCAGCGTGCGGTACGGGATCTGCTCGGCGAGCGCGATGATCGTGGAGGCCCGGCGGATCGCGTCGGACGAGACGATCTGGTCGATCACCCGTTGCAGGTCGGTGTTGGAGCGGGCCACGATCCGGCAGAGCAGGTCGCTCGCCCCGGTGATGGTGTGCGCCTCCAACACCTCGGGGATCGCCGCCAGATGCGCGGTGACCGTGTCGTGGCCGTGCCGCTGGCTGATCTCCAGGGTGACGAAGCTGGTCACCGCGAACCCGATCGCCGCCGGGCGGATCTCCGGCCCGAACCCGCCGATCACCCCCCGGTCGACCAGCTTGTCCAGCCGGGCCTGCACGGTGCCCCGGGCCACCCCGAGCCGGCGGGAGCATTCCAGCACCCCGATCCGGGGTTCGTCGGCGAGGAGTTGGACCAGCCTGCCGTCCAACTCGTCGAGCTGTACACCCTGTCCAGCGTTCATGGCTGCACACCCTACCGATTGCGCAACCTGACCAGGGGAAAACGTGAGTGTTGCCCAGTGGACGGGCCCACCGCGATGCTGCCTGCAAGAGCTGACGGACCACCGGCCCACGACGCCGGCCGCAACCGAGGGAGGCCACCGTGACCCAGGCGATCGACCGACCCCAGTCGACCGAGGACATCGACGTCGACACGCTCGTCGGCGCAGTCGACCACGACATCACCCGTGACCCGTTCCCGGTCAAGGGCCTCGACCACGTGCACTTCCTGGTCGGCAACGCCAAGCAGGCCGCGCACTACTACTCCACCGCGTTCGGCATGACCTGCGTGGCCTACCGGGGGCCGGAGCAGGGTTACCGCGACCACGCCGAGTACGTGCTGACCAGCGGCTCGGCCCGGTTCGTGCTGACCGGCGCGGTCCGCCCCGACGCGGCCGGCGCCGACCACGTCGCGAAGCACTCCGACGGGGTCGACGACATCGCGCTTGAGGTGCCGGACGTCGACGCCGCGTACGCGCACGCGCTGGCCCAGGGCGCTACCGGCCTCATCGAGCCGCACGACGTGACCGACGCGTACGGCACCGTCCGGCTGGCCGCCATCGCCGCGTACGGCGACACCCGGCACAGTCTGGTCGACAGGTCCCGCTACACCGGTCCGTTCCTGCCCGGCTTCGTGGCCCGGGGCCCGATCGTCGACCGGCAGCCGATGATCGCCGCCGGCCTCCAGCCGAAGCGCTTCTTCCAGGCCGTCGACCACGTGGTCGGCAACGTGGAGCTGGGCCGGATGGACGAGTGGGTGGAGTTCTACAAGCGGGTGATGGGCTTCTCCAACATGGCGGAGTTCATCGGCGACGACATCGCCACCGACTACTCGGCGCTGATGAGCAAGGTCGTCGCCAGCGGCACCCGGAAGGTCAAGTTCCCGCTCAACGAGCCGGCGGTGGCCCGCAAGAAGTCGCAGATCGACGAGTACCTGGAGTTCTACCAGGGCCCCGGCGCGCAGCACATCGCGGTCGCCACCAACGACATCCTGGCCAGCGTCGACGCGATGCGGGCGGCCGGCGTCGAGTTCCTCGACACCCCGGACTCGTACTACGACGACCCCGAGCTGCGGGCCCGGATCGGCAACGTACGGGTGCCGATCGAGGAGCTGAAGTCCCGCAAGATCCTGGTCGACCGGGACGAGGACGGCTACCTGCTCCAGATCTTCACCAAGCCGGTGCAGGACCGGCCGACGGTCTTCTTCGAGCTGATCGAGCGGCACGGCTCGCTCGGTTTCGGCAAGGGCAACTTCAAGGCGCTGTTCGAAGCCATCGAGCGTGAGCAGGAAGCGCGCGGCAATTTGTAACACTGTCTCGCGTGACGCAACCTCCGAGCTACCCGACACCGCCGGCCGGTGGGCCTGGGCCCGCCGCCGGCGGCTTCGCCCCGCCCGCCGGCCCACACCCGCAGGGGTACGCCGTGCCGCCGCAACCCGGCCCCTACGCCGCGCCGCCCGGCGGCTACCCGCGACCCGGCCCGTACGCCGGGATGCCCGGGTACCCACCGCCGGCACCCGGCATGCCGCCGCCCGGTTTCCCCGGGATGTCGCCGCGTGGGCTGCCGCTGGCCAGCTTCGGTGACCGGCTGCTCGCCCTGCTCATCGACGGGGCGGTGCTCGCCGCGGCCAGCATGGTCTTCATCGTGCCGGCCTTCATCGTCTTCTTCCAGATGGTCCTGCCCGACCTGACCACCACGGCAGACGGCACGCCCACCTCCGACCCGTTCACCAACTTCCTGATTCCGATGCTGGTGTTGCAGGGCGTGATCTTCGTGGTGGCGTTCGCCATGAGCTACGTCTACCAGGTCGAGATGATGTTCAAGACCGGGCAGACCATCGGCAAGCGGGTGATGAAGATCCAGGTGGTGCCGCTCGACCCGGCCGCCACGCTGACCCGTACGGCCGCGGCCAAGCGGTGGGCCGCCTACCAGATCGGCGGGGCGATCATTCCCTTCTTCAGCTACCTCGACGGGCTGTGGCAGCTCTGGGACAAGCCGTGGCAGCAGTGCCTCCACGACAAGTTCGCCGGCACCATCGTCGTTAAGGTTGCCGGGTGAGCCAGCAGAGCGACCGCACCGGACAGCGCAGGGCGAGACCGTGAGCGTGCAACCAGGTTGGTACGTCGACCCGGCCGAGCCGACCACCCGACGGTGGTGGGACGGCGAGGGCTGGATCGGTGCCCCGATCCCGGTCGACGCCACCCCACCCGACGGCCCGCCCCCGCCCGAGCCGGAGCCCGCCGCCGAGCCGCCCGCCCCGACCTCCCCCGCCGGAGCCACCCCGGCCTCCGGCCAGCACCCGTCGGCCGGGCCCGGCACGCCGGCCGCGCCGGGCCCCCCCTGGGCGGGCCAGCCCGGGCCCGGGCAACCCGGCGCGGCGGGACAGCCCGGGGCCGGACAGCCGGAAGCCGGACC
>NZ_JBMDWU010000164.1:0-15418 GCF_048594385.1 Micromonospora sp.
CCACCCGACGACCAGGGTGCGCTCCCCCGGGCCGGTCACCTCGAGGTGGTCCGGGGTGAGCCGCAGCGGCAGCCGGGGCTGGTGACCGGTGGACGACGGACGAGCCGCCCCGCGCAGGAGCCCGAGGGCCAGAATCCACCCCGGAATCCACAGCCCGTCCCACCACGGGTCACCGGTGGCCAGGTTGACCACCGCCACCACCAGCACCGCCGTCGGCAGGCCCGCCGCCAGGAGGGCGACCTGACGCCTGCGGGAGCGCCGGAACTCGATGGCGGGCGGTTCGTCGGCGGCGGTCACCGCAGTGACCTGCCCGGCAGGTCACCGGGCTAAACGGGCCGTCCCGCCGGCGTGCCCGTCAGTGCAGTCGACGCTTCCAGTCCTCCGGTACCCGGCCCTCGGGGCCGGGGGCCGGCTGGTCAGACGGACGCGACTGCGGCGGGGCCAGCTCCGGGCCGTGCGGGTGGAACTGGTCGGCCGGGTAGTCCCAGAACCAGTCCTCGCCGGGTTCGAAGCTCTGCACCACCGGATGCCCCTCGCCGGTGGCGTGCGCCGTGGCGTGCTGGCCCGGCGACGAGTCGCAGCAGCCGACGTGGCCGCAGGCCGCGCAGCGGCGCAGGTGGAACCACCATCCGCCGGACGACTCGCACTCGACGCAGCCGGGGCCGCTGGGCGGGGTGGCCGGACTGATCCCGACCGTGGTCGCGGTGAGCGGCTCGGGTTGATCCTGCACGCGGTGCTCCTCTCGACTCGCCGGCCACGGTACCCGGACCGCCGGCCCGGCGTCCCGCCCCCGTTACCCCGGCCGGGTGAGCCGGCCGCCCGGGGCACGACGTGGCGCGGCGACGACCGCAGAATGGAACGGACATCCGCGCCACTGTCCGGAGGTACCCGGCAATGTCCATCACCACCGCACGGCCCGGCACCCCGACGGTCGTCCTCGTCCACGGCGCGTTCGCCGAGTCGGCGAGCTGGGCCGGGGTGATCGCCGCCCTGGTCGACCAGGGCTATCCCGCGGTGGCGGTGGCCAACCCGCTGCGTGGTGTCCGGCACGACGCCGACTACCTGCGCGCCGTGCTCACCGGGATCGACGGGCCGGTGATGCTCGTGGGCCACTCCTACGGCGGCATGGTGATCTCCAACGTGCCGGTGGCGGGCACGGGCGTCACCGCGCTGGTCTACGTCGGGGCGTTCGCGCCCCTGGCCGGGGAGAGCGCCGCCGACCTGGCCGGCCGGTTCCCCGGCAGCACCCTGGGCGACACGCTGGCCCCGGTGACGCTGCCCGACGGGGCGACCGACCTCTACATCCGGCAGGACCGCTACCACCAGCAGTTCGCCGCCGACTCGACGGCGGCGCAGGCCGCGGTGATGGCGGTGACCCAGCGGCCGATCACCGAGGCGGCGCTGGGTGAGCCGTCCGGGGAGCCGGCCTGGCGGTCGCTGCCGTCCTGGTTCCTGTTCGGCAGCGAGGATCTCAACATCCCGGTGGCGGCCCACCGGTTCATGGCCGAGCGGGCCGGCTCCCGGCGGACGGTGGAGGTGCCCGGCGGTTCGCACACCGTGGCCATCCCGGAGGCGGGCATGCTGGTCGACCTGATCAGGGAGGCCGCCGGGGCGACCACCACGCCCTGACCGCCCGACCGGACGGCCCGGTGGACGCCACGGGGTGCCGCTGCGGGGCCGCCGACCGACGCCGGCGACCCCGGGCGGCCGGCCCCGGCGGTGCTCCCGCGCGCCCCACCGGGCACCGGTCACCCGACCGCACCGGTGCGCCCCCGTTCACCGTCGCCCGGTGCCGCCGGGTCACCGGCGGGCCCGGCAGGGTCCGCCGGGTGCGCGCCGGACCCGTCAGAGGTCGGCCAGGATGCCGGCCAGTTCGACCGGCCGGCTGAGCATCGGCCAGTGCCCGGAGTCGATGTCGACCAGGTCGACGCGCCGGGCCTTGGCGAGTTCGGGCAGGTCACCGGCGTCGATCAGGGCCTGCGCCTGGGCCGGGGAGAACTCGGGGCAGACCAGCGCGACCGGCACCTCGTACCGCCGGGTGTCGGTCAGCCGGACGGTCCCCCGGGCGACCTGCTCGGGTACCGGGACGGCGGCGGCGGCGAACTCCCGCCGGGCCCGGTCGTCGAGGTCGGCCGCGTCCGGGCCCTCGAAGGGCGCCCAGCCGGGGAAGGGCATCACGCCGTCCTCGATCGGGAAGAAGTCGGCATAGGAGTCCCCGTCGGCCGGTGGGAACCCGCCGATCAGCACGACCCTGCTCACCGTGGAGGGCCGGGCGTCGGCGGCCAGCCAGGCCAGGGAGCAGGCGGCCGAGTGCCCCACCACCACCGACCCGCCCGGTGCCGCGTCGACGGCGGCCAGTACCGCGTCGAGCTGGTCGTCGAGCGTCGCCGTGGTGTTCCCGTCCCCCTGGCCGGGCAGGCGTACCGCCACCGCGTGGCGGCCGCGCGTCGCCAGTTCGGCCACCACGCCGTCCCACACCGGGGCGTCGAGCCAGAGACCACCGACGAGGACGATTTGTTCATCCGTCATACGGGTCAACCTAGAGCCGGTTCCGGACGTTTTCCTTCCGGTACCGTCCGTGGCGTGGAGAACGTCAGCCCCACCGCCCGCGCCCTGCGGACGCTCGACATCCTGCGCGACCGGCCCGGCACGACGGCCGCCCAGCTCGCCGCAGGCCTCGGCGTGACCGAGCGCGCCGCGCGCCGCTACGTCGAGGTCCTCCGGGAGGCCGGTATCCCGGTCGAGTCCGTCCGGGGGCCGTACGGGGGTTACCGGCTCGGCCGGGGTGCGCGGCTGCCGGCCGTCGTGTTCACCCAGGAGCAGGTCCTCGGCCTGGTGATGGCCGTGCTCGACGGACAGCCGGCCGCGATCGACGCCGACGGGCTGGTCGGCGCCGCGTTGAGCAAACTCATCCGGGCACTGCCCGACAACGTCGGACGGCAGGCGGCGGCGCTGCGCACGTACGCGGCGGCCGCCGCCGACCGGCGGGCGGTGCACGCCGACCCGATCACGACGAGCGCGCTGGTCACGGCCGTGGCCGACCGTCGCCGGGTGGCCGTCGGCTACACCGCCGAGAGCGGCACGTCGTGGGAGGTCGAGGTCGACCCGTGGGCGGTGGTGGTGCGCCACGGCCGCTGGTACCTGCTGTGCCACTCGCACCGGGCGGACGCCGTCCGCACGTACCGGATCGACCGGATCGGGGCGGTGCGGCACCTGCCGCAGCCGTTCACCCCGCCCGCCGACCTCGACCCCGTCGCCACCCTGGAGGCGCACCTGGGCTCCGGGTGGAGGTACCCGACCCGGGTGGTGTTCCACGAGCCCTACGAACGGGTGGCCCCCTGGGTCGGGCCGACGATGGGTCGGCTGGAGCCCGCCGGCGAGCGCTGCGTGCTCACCGGCAGCACCACCAACACCCGGATGTACGCCGGGGAGTGGCTGGCCGCCGTCCCGTTCGGGTTCACCGTGGAGGAGGGGCCCGAACTGCGGGCCGCGGTGGCCGCGCTCGCCGCCCGCCTCACCGCCGCCGTGGCGGATGCCCGGCCGGCGGCGGCGCGTCGGTCGGGCGACGCCACGTCGTCGGAGCCCGCTGCCGGTCAGTAGACGAACGGCCAGCCGGCGGTGTCGTAGCCGAGCAGGTTGATGCCGAGCAGCGACGTGCCGTTGTCGGCGTAGTAGTGGTAGACGAGCACCTCGGCGTCGGTGTCGGTGAACACCGCCTGGTGCCCGGGCCCGTGGATGCTGCCGTGCCCGGCGAGCACCTGGGTGCCACCGCCGGCGGTCATCGCCACCCCGTTGCGGTCGACGTACGGGCCGGTGACCGAGTTGGACCTGCCAACCATGACCCGGTAGGTGCTCGCCGCGCCCTGGCAGCACCTGTCGAACGACACCCACAGGTAGTAGTAGTTGCCGTGCCGCACGATCACGGGGGCCTCGATGGCGCCCCCGTTGCGGCCCGCGATGCTGAGCACGGTCGTGTCGGAGCGTTTCCCGGTGGCCGGGTTCAGCGCCACCATCTTGATGCCGGACCAGAACGACCCGAAGCTGAGCCACCATCTGCCGATGGCGTCGACCACCAGGTTGGGGTCGATCGCGTTGAAGTTGTCCGAGGTCCGGGACTCGATCACCAGACCCTGGTTGGTCCAACTGCCCGACGCCCCGGTGGTGCTCGTGGCCAGGAAGATCGCCGACCGGTTGGAGCCGAACGTCGAGGCCGAGTAGTACAGCCAGTACCGGCCGTCGCGGTAGGTCAGGTCCGGCGCCCACAGGTTGCGACTGCCCCCGGTGTACGTCGTCGTCCACGGCGCGCCGCCGGGGAACACCGTTCCCGCGTTGCGGAACGCCGTCCGGTCGGTGGAGGTCTTGAGCGCGATGTTGTCGCCGGTGTGCGCCAGCAGGTAGCCGCCACCGGGGCGGATCACGACCGTCGGGTCGTGCACCCCGACGTCGCCGGTGACCCGGCCCGGGCCGGGGTAGGACGCGGGCGGCGTGGTGGGGGTCGCCGCCACCCGGGGCGCGGCCGTCGACGCCGACGGTGATCCTCCGGCGATGCCGGCGGCCACCAGCACGACCGACAGGCAGACCGACGCCAGCCATCGGAGGGTGGACGGATTCTGTACGGAGGCGAGCGAAGTGGTCACGACAGTTCCCTGGGTCGGGCGTCGGGCAGCGTGATGCCGACGCGACGAGACGTCGACAAAAATGTCGAGATCATTGCATTCGTGTTTTCCCCGAAGTTAACGCAGACATCGAAGCATGTCAACGCCTAGCGCTGCCGCTCCCCGCCTGCCGACGCTCCCGGACGGCCCGTGCCGAGCAGGCCGCGACGAACCGGCCCGGCGGACCCCGCACCACGGTGTCGACAACCTCCCACGCAGGGATCTTGCCACCGGCGTCCGCCCCCGGAAGGGGCGGCACGATCCGCCAGGACGGAACAGGGCCACAATCGGCAAGGAACTGCCAGGTATTGAGACGCTCATCTCCGCCGACAGCATCGGGGCACGACGAGGAGACAGCGACCCTATGCTTGTCGCCGGAATGCCTGCGGCCGGTCGGGTGGCAGGAAAAGCACCAGTCCGAGGATCTGCGAATGCGTCGGAAATCTGCTCTGGACAATGGCATCGCCGACGTCACCACGGCAATTACCCGCAGTGGAACGTCAACCTCCCCCGCAGCGGACGCCGCGCGCCGATCCGCGGTCGCCGAGGAACAGCAGTTTCTCGACTCGGCCATGGCCCGGCGCGACAGCCTTGTCGACCACCTGCAGGCCGAGCTTTCCTCAGCCGCCCTGGACGTGTTGGAACGGGCGCGGCTGCGCATGCTCCGCCAGCAGTTCGAGCAGCTGCGGCAGGCGCAGGAACGATTGGTCTTCGGCCGCCTCGACGGTCTTGACGGCACCGTGCGGCACGTGGGCCGGGTCGGCCTGCGCAACGACGACGAGGACGGTGAGCCGCTGCTGCTGGACTGGCGCGCTCCAGCGGCCCGGCCGTTCTACACCGCGACGGCTGTCGACCCGCAGGGGCAGGCGCGGCGTCGGCACATCCGCACGACGGGACCGGTGGTCGTCGGGGTGGACGACGAGCCGCTGGACGGGACCATGACAGCGGAACTCGTCGGTGAGGGCGCGCTGCTGGCCGCCCTGGACCAGCGGCGCACCGGTCACATGTCGGCAGCGATCTCCACGCTGCAACGCGAACAGGACGACATCATCCGGGCGGAGGCGACCGGCCCGCTGATCGTGCAGGGCGGTCCCGGCACCGGCAAGACGGTGGTGGCCCTGCACCGCGTCGCTTATCTGCTGTTCGCCCACTCGACAATGGCCGACCAGGCGGTCCTGGTCCTCGGTCCCTCCCCGCGGTTCCTCCGGTACATCGCCCAGGTGCTGCCCGCGCTCGGTGAGACCGCCGTCGTCTCGGCGACCTGCGACACCCTGCTGCCCGACATCCGCGTGGGCCGCGACGAGAGCCGCACTCTCGCCGAGATCAAGGGCCGCGCCCTGTGGCAGGCCGCGCTCGAGAACTACGTCGGCTCGCTGTTCCCCCGGCCCCGTGAGCTGAAGCTGCGCTGGGAGGGCGAGTTCTACGTCATCCCCGCCGGGACGGTCGCCCAGATACTCGCCTCGGTGCGGGGACGTCCCTATCACCGGGCCCGCGAGGCGTGCGCCGAACAGCTGCACCACCTCCTGACCGAAGCCGTCGTCGATCAACGCGAGGCGCTGATGCACGCGATGGAGGAGGGCTTCGAGGACATCCTCGCCCGCGTCGACCGGAGCATGGAGCATGACCACCGGCCCGGAGGTGGGCCCACCGGCAGTGACGTCGACGGGCTGCTCTCCGAGGAGGAGATCGACATCCTCCGGGGTCGGATCGGGGAGAACGCCACCATCGCCCGGTTCGTCGAGGCCTGGTGGCCCACCCTCGACGCCGAAGAGCTGGTGAGGAATCTCCTGACCGACCCCGCCCTGCTCGCCCGCTTCGTTCCCCAGTTGTCCGCAGCGGAGATCACCGCCGTATCGACCGAGCCCGCCGCACCGTGGGCTTCGAGCGACATCCCCCTGCTCGACGCCGTCGCCGACCTACTGGGCGAAACCGAGGCCCCGCCACCGCAGGGCGATTTCGTCGCCGACCACGCCCGCCGGCAGCGCGGCTGGGTGTACGGCCACGTCGTCATCGACGAGGCGCAGGAGCTGTCCGAGATGCAGTGGCAGATGGTGCTACGGCGTTGTCCCAGTCGATCCGTCACGGCGGTCGGCGACATCGATCAGACGGAGGCGGCGCACCGGCACACCACCTGGGCACAGGCGGTACGGGCAGCTTTCGGCGAGCGGTGGACCGCGGCGGAACTCACCATCTGTTACCGCACCCCGCGCGAGGTCATGGACCTCACCGGGCCCGTCCTGAAGCAGGCCGGTAGCGACAACTCCCCGCCCCGGGCGGTGCGTTCCTGCGGCATCGACCCCTGGGTGCGCACGGTCGCCCCTGCGGAGCTTGCCGCCACCGCTGCCCGGGCCGTCCGGCAGTTGCAGCAACGGTGGCACGGCGGCACGGTGGGCGTCATCGCCCCCGCCGACCGCATCGCCGAACTCCACGCCGTACTGGGTGACGTACCGGTGCTCACCGCGGTCCAGGCCAAGGGACTGGAATGGGATGCGGCGCTCCTCGTCGACCCCCAGGGCATCGCCGCCGGGCCGCGCGGATGGAACGGCCTCTACGTCGCGCTCACCCGATGCACCCAGGAACTCGGACAGCTGGTTCTCGCGTAGCGGGAATCTGCGGGCGTGCCGCCGTCCCCCCGGCGGCCGGTCACCGCTGGCGCACCGTGGCCAGGGCACCGCCCCAGGCCGTCACCTCGTCGAGCATCCGGTGCAGGACGTCCACCTGGTTGCCGGTGGGCCGCACCTCGCCGTCGGCGTCGAACTCGGCGAAGCAGTGCAGGCCGACCTGGTCGCGGACGTCGGCGACGTGCACTTCGGCCAGCACCAGCCGCAGGTGCTCGACGGCCCGGGTACCGCCGTTGAGGCCGTACCCGACGAAACCCGCCGACTTGTGGTGCCACTCGGTGTAGAGGTAGTCGATCGCGTTCTTCAGCACGCCGGGATAGGAGTGGTTGTACTCCGGCGTGACGAAGACGTACCCGTCGTAGGACGCGACGGTCTCGGCCCAGCGGCGGGTGTGCGCGGCGGTGTAGTGCTCGGAGCCCATGGCGGCCGGGACCGGCTCGTCGAGGTGCGGCAGGTCGTGGTCGGCCAGGTCGACGACCTCGTAGACCGCGTCGCCCCGCTCGGCGGCCAGCCGGTGGACCCAGCGGGCCACCGCCGCGCCCCGTCGTCCCGGTCGGGTGCTGCCGATGATGATGGCGGTACGCATGAGATGACCTCCTGATCGGTGGGATGTGCCCGGTGGGGTTCCGGTCACCGGGCCTGTGCACGTCGGGCGCGTCGTTGCGCCCGGTGCAGCCGGGCGGCGAGGACGAGGGCGACCAGCGCCATGCCGGTCAGCCACCGGAAGGTGACCCGGAAGGCCGCGGCGACCTCGGCGTCGGAGCCGGCGTCGGCCAGCGCGCCGGCAAGCACCACCGCGCACAGCGCGCTGCCGAGCGCACCGCCGACCCGGGACAGGGTGTTCACCTGCGAACTGGCGTCCGACATCTGGTCGGGCCGCACCCGGGCCAGCGCGGCGGAGACGACGGGTGACCCGGCCAGCGCCAGACCGACACCCCGGACGACCTGGAGTGCCTCGACGAGCACCAGGTCCGGATCGGCCGGCAGCAGCGTCATCGGAATCGTGCCGACCACGACGACCATCAGGCCGACCAGGGCCACGACGCCGCCACCGTGCTCGTCGGCCAACCGGCCGGCGAGGGGAAAGGTCACCGCGGCACCGAGGCTGAACGCCATCAGCAGCAGCCCGGTGTCGACGATGTCCCGGCCCGTCCCGAGTTGGAAGTAGAGCGGCATCACGATCAGCCCACCGAACAGGGCGGCACCGGAGAAGACGATGGTGCCCGCCGCGGCGGCGTAGACGGGGTCCCGGGCCAGGCGTAGGTCCATCAACGGCTCGTCGGCGCGCAGCGACCGGTGGACGAAGAGCGCCAACGCGACGAGCGCGGCCACCAGGGGCACCAGCACCGGCGGCGCGAGCAGTTCGCCGTGGTCCATCGCCCGGGTGACGGCGTAGGTGAGCAACGGCAGCCCGAGTGCGACCAGCAGCAGGGCCGGCAGGTCGAGCCGGCCGGCCCGGCCGGCCTCGCCGCGTGGGACCACCCGCAGGGCCAGCAGCAGTCCGACGATCCCGATCGGCACGTTGACCAGGAACATCCAGTGCCAGGAGAGGTTGTCGACGAGCAGGGCGCCGATGATCGGCCCGAAGGCCGGGGCCAGGATCGACGGGACGCTGGCGACGGCGATGACCCGACCCATCCGCTCCCGGCCGGCGGCCGGGCCGAGGATGGCCATTCCGGCGGGGATGAGCAGTCCGCCGGTGAGCCCCTGGAGCACCCGGGCGACGATGAGCGTGTCGGCGCTGCGGGCGAGTGCGCACGATGCGGAGGTGAGCGTGAACCCGGCCAGCGACCAGAGCCAGAGCCGGCCGGGCCCGATCCGCCGGCTGAGCCAGCCGCAGACCGGCAGTGTCGCGGCGAGGGCCAGCAGGTAGCCGCTGTTGATCCATTGCGCCTCGGTCAACGAGGCACCCAGGTCGCGCCCGATGACCTCGATGCCGACGTTGACCAGCGAGGTGTCGATGCCGGTCAGCACCGAGCCCGAGGCGAGGACGGCCGCGAGCCACCACACCGGGGCCGGCACGGCGGTGGTGGGGACACGTCCCGTCGGGGAGGCCGGGTCGGCGTTCCCGCCGGCTGCCGTCATCGCCACCCCCGACCCGAGAATTGTTGGACCTCCAACGATATCGGTAAAGTCGTTGGAGGTCCAACGTTTAGGTACACTGGGTGGGTGACAGAGCGCAGCGAACCGACACCGGGAGCGCCACCGGTCCGGCTCCGGCGGCTGACCAGCTGGCTGCTCCACCACGCGGCGGCCCGCGCCAACCGGGTCGTCACCCGGCACCTGGACCGGCCCGCCGACCGGATGCGGTACGCCATCCTCGCCGCGCTCGACGAGTTCGGCGGCATCAGCCAGGCGGACCTGTGCCGCCGGCTCGGCATCGACCGGGGCGACGCCGTCGACACCCTCAACGCGATGGCGGCCGAAGGGCTGCTGCGCCGCGAGCCGGACCCGGCGGACCGCCGACGCAACGTCGTCCACATCACCGCCGCCGGGACCGCCCGAATGCGCGAGCTGGACGCCCTGGTCGACGCCGCCCAGGACGAACTGCTCAGCGGATTCACCCCCGCCGAACGCGCCCGGCTGCGCCGCCTCCTGCACCGCCTGGTCGACCTGCCGCCGGGCTGACCGGCAGGCCACCGATGGCCCGGCCGCGTCCAGCGGGTGCCGGGCCGGCCCGGCCGTCGTCGACCGGGCCGGCCCCGAGCCGGGTCAGACCGTGACGACCCGGTTGTCCACGATGGAGGTGAACGTCGACTCGGGAGCGATCAGGCCCCACTTCACCATCCACCGGTAGGTGCGCTCGAACTCGGCCTCCGGGTACGGCTGCGGGTCGACGTAGCGCAACCGGCCCAGCCGGAAGTCCGCCGGCTCCAGCTTCACCAGCTCCTCGGGCACCTCGGCGACGAAGTGGTGCAGGTACGGCCGGATGTCCTCGTTGATCTTCGCAACGGCCCGGCGGACGGCCCGGTCGACGGCGGCGAAGGTCGCCGGGTCGACGTCGGCGCTGGCGATCTCCGAGCCGACGTAGAACGCCTCGGTGATCAGCACGTAGCCGAGCTTCTCGGCGGCGGTGGTCCACGGCTCCAGCAGCGCCACCGCGTCGATCTCGCCGTCGCGCAGCTTGCGGAACCGTTCGGCCGGCCCACCGGCGTGCACCACCTTGATCTCGTCGTGGTCCAGGAAGCCCTCCAGGGACTGGATGGCCAGGTAGTGCGAGCCGTGGTGGAAGTTGACGCCGACGGTCCTGCCGGCCAGGCCCTGCGGGTGCTTGATGCCGGAGTCGGGCCGTACGAAGATCGCCTGGCTGGCCACCGAGGCCCGCTTGGCGATGATCTGGCCGCCGCGCCCGCTGTCGTGGGAGCGGCGGATCTGCCCCCACTCGCAGGCCCGGTAGAGGGAGACGTCGCCGCTCTCGAACGGTGTGGAGATGCCGCCGAACGAGCTGACGAGTTCGTGCTCCTCGATCGGCTTGAGCACCGCGTCGTACGAGCCGGGGGCGACCAGTTCCAGGTCGATGCCCTCCTCGGCGAAGTAGCCGTGCTCCAGGCCGACGAGGTACGGCAGGGTGAAGATGGCGCCGCTGCGGACGCTCCTGACCTTGGTGAGTGCCACCGTGGTGGTCCTTTCTGTACTGGTGTCGTGCTGTGCGTTATCGGGCGGGTGTGGCGGTCGGTGCTGCCGTCGGGGCGTCCTCGATCCCCACCACCTCCTCTCCCGGGGTCGGGTCGGACGGCGGTCGCAACAGCCGCCACGTCGCGTACGCGCAGGACGCGGCGGTGGCCGCGACGAGCCCGTACGCGACGCGCAGGGCGGTGGTGAAGTCGTCGCCCGCCTCGGCGGCGACCCGGGCGACGTCGTCGGTCGACTGGCCGGTCAGGGCCAGCACGGACACCACCACCGCGCCGAGGACGGCGACGCCGAGGTTGGTGCCGATCTGCCGGGAGGCGCTGGTGATGGCGCTGGCCACCCCGGCCCGGTCGCGGGGCAGGCTGTTCACGGCGGTGTTGGTGGCCGGCGGGTTGACCAGGCCCATGCCGGCGCCGAGCAGGAGGTAGCCGACGAGCAGCGGGGCCAGGCCCGCGTCGGTGGTGACGGTCAGGGCGAGCAGGGTCATCGACGCCACGAACGACAGGTGCCCGACGGTGGCGGGCAGCCGGCCGCCGTGCCGGCCGACGATCCGGCCGGAGACGTTGGCGAGCACGAGTGTGCCGAGGGTGGTCGGCAGGGTGAGCAGGCCGGTGGCCAGCGGGCTGAACCCGCAGACCTGTTGCAGGTAGAACGTGTTGACGAAGGTGAACCCGCCCAGCACCAGGTACGCCACGACCGCCGTGAGCACCGCGCCGCGCAGCGCGGGGATCGCCAGGTGGCGCGGGTCGAGCACCGGGTCGGGGCGGCGGCGGGCCGCCGGCAGGTAGCCGACGGCGGCGGCGACCGCCACGGCCACGGCGACCAGGACCGGGCCGGTCGACCAGCCCCGGGTGGGGCCGTCGATCAGGGCGAACGTGAAGCCGACCAGGACCAGGGCGGCCAGGGTGTTGCCCAGCGCGTCGAGGCGGCGGGGCGGGCCGTCCACCACGCCCGGCGGCAGCAGCCGGGTGCCCAGGTAGAGCAGCGCCGCGCCGCCGACGCTCACGGCGAACAGGCTGCGCCAGCCGGCGGCCTGCACCAGTACCCCGCCGACCAGGGGCCCGCAGGCGGCCGACACCCCGGCCGTCGCGCTCCAGGTGCCCAGCGCCCGGCCGCGCCGTACCGCGTCGGGGAACAGGTTGGCGATGAGGGCGAGGGCGGGCGGGGCCATCAACGCTCCCCCGACCCCCTGCACGCCCCGGGCGGCGATCAGGGCGGGCGCGTGCGGGGCCACCCCGCACAGCACCGATCCCGCCGCGAACACCAGCAGCCCGACCCGGAACACCCGCCGCCGCCCGTACCGGTCGGCGACCGCACCGCAGAGCAGGGTGAGGCTGGCCCGGACCAGCGCGTTGCCGGTCGCCACCCACTGCAACCCGGTCGTGCTCAGCCGCAGTTCGCGGTGCACCGACGGCAGGGCCAGGTTCAACGCCGCGCCGTCGAGGACGCCGAGGAACAGCGTCCCGCAGCACACCAGCAGGGCGGCGCGGCTGCGCCAGGGCAGGGACATCGCCGGGTCAGAGCTTCTCGTACACCGGCTTGGCGGCCCGCTTCTTCAGCACGCCGGCCTCGACCGCCAGGTCGATCTGCTTCTCCAGGTTGGCGAAGACGGTGTCGTCCCACACGTCGGCGTAGACCGGGGCGAGCCGCTCCGGCAGCAGTTCGATCGCCTTCTTCTCCTCGGCGGGGACGCCGTAGTCGGCGTGGTACTTCCCGATCAGGGTCGGGTCCTTCTTGATCAGCCGCCAGGCCTCCAGGGTGAAGTCGACGTACGCCTTCGCGGTCTCCCGGTTGGCGGCCAGCCAGTCGCGGCGTACGGCGGTGCCGTTGAGGAACAACGGGCTGCTGTCGCCGGTGCCCGTGCGCCACAGTTCGTCGACGGAGGCGAGCTGCCGGTTCCCGGAGCCGACCAGGCGGGTGGCGTTGGGTTCGATGGCGATGATCGCGTCGAGGTCGCCGCGCTCGTACAGGGCGAGGTTGGCGATGGGCTGCCCGGTGAACAGCTTGAACTCCCTGTCGAAGCGGATGCCGTTGACGGCTGCGGCCAGCGCCGCCGCCCGGTAGGTGTCGCTGCTGGGTGGCTGCACGCCGACCTTCCTGCCCTTGAGGTCGGCGATGCTCTGGTAGGGGCTGTCGGCCGGGACGATCCAGCGGCCGTGGTTCCACAGCGACGGCCCGACGATGACCACGTCGTGGCCGCTGGTGTTCACCTCGGTGGCGCCCAGCGGGCCGAAGGCGTAGATGTCGAGCACGCCGGTGAGCAGCTGCTCCTGCCCCGCGCCGGGACCACCGCCGGCCCTGCGGTCGAGGCGGAGCCCATGCTTGGCCTCCAGGCCGAACTGCTCGGCCACGGAGTCGCGGATCGCCCCCGCCGTGCCGGGGCTGCGGGGCTGCACCTTGGCGCTGCGGGTGCCGGCGGCGGCCGGCTCGTCGTCGCCGCAGGCGCTCAGCAGGGTGGCCGCGCCGGCGCCGCCGGCGAGGAGCCCGGCGGCACGCAGCAGGGATCGTCGGGTGAGGGGTGTCGTGGACACGGGGGTTCCTTCCAGATGGTTCAGGGATGCCCCGGCTCGCGGGGTGTGGGCGGCGGACCGGTGGCCGCGCCGTCGGGTGGGGCGGGTTCAGGTGAGGGCGGCGACGATGCGGCGGTGCACGTCGAACAGGTCCGGGTCCTCGGGGCTTCGGGGGCGCGGGCGGTCGATGCGGTACTCCCCGACCACCTCGGCGGGACGTCCGCCGAGCACCACCACCCGGTCGGCGAGGAACGCGGCCTCCAGCGCGTTGTGGGTGACCAGCAGGCCGGTGCGCGGGGTCCGCAGCCAGAGTTGTTGCAGCAGCAGCCGCAGGCGGCGGGCGGTCAGCTCGTCGAGCGCGCTGAACGGCTCGTCGAGCAGCAGCACCTCGGGGCGGACGACGAACGCGCGGGCCACGGCGACGCGCTGGCGCTGCCCGCCGGAGAGCACCGACGGGTACGACCTGGCGTAGTCGGTCAGGCCGACGGCGTCGAGGATCGGGGCGACCTCCGCGGTGTCGACGCCGGCCGCCGTCGCGGCGAGCCGCACGTTGGTCTCGACGGACGTCCAGTCCAGCAGCCGGGGCTGCTGGAACACCATGCCGAGGCGGGGTCGTCCGCCGCCGGTGGAGACGGTGCCCGCGTCGGGGCGTTCCAGGCCGGCGATCAGGTGCATCAGGGTGGTCTTGCCGGTGCCGGAGCCGCCGACCACGGCGACCAGTTCGTCGGGCGCGAGGGTGAGGGAGAAGTCGCGGAAGATCTGCTGCCGTTCGCCGGTGCGCCGGCTGGTGAACGCCTTGTCGACCCCGTCGAGGCTGATCCGGACGCTCATCGCAGCGCCACCCGCCGCCAGCGCACCGCCCGGCGTTCCAGGGTCTGCAGCAGCCCGTACTCGATGGCGGCCATGACCAGGGCGAAGGCGACGGTCCAGGCGAGCACCCCGGCCACGTTGTGCTGGGAGAACTCCAGGTTGAGCTGGTAGCCGACGCCGTCGGCGAGGCCGAAGATCTCCACCAGCACGATGACCTTCCAGGCCATCGCGATGCCCAGCCGCGCCCCGGTGAACAGGTCGGGGACGATGGCGGGCAGCCACACGTAGCGCAGTCGGGTCAGCGCGTCGAACCGGTAGACGTGGGCCATCTCGCCCAGCGCCGGGTCGACCGAGCGGACGCCCTGGGCGACGTTGATGGTCAGCGCGGGGGCTGCCGCGAGGGCCACGGTGAGGATCGGGTTGAGCAGGCTCACCCCGAACCAGATCACGCACAGCAGGGCCTTGACCAGGCCGGGGGTGGCCAGTCCGATGAGGACGGCGGGCTCCAGGAAGCGGCGTAGCCACTCGCTGCGGCCCATCGCGATACCGGCGGCGACGGAGACGACGAACGCCGCCGCGAAGCCGAGCGCGACGCGGGTGAGGGTGACCCGGACGTTCTCCCACAGCGCGCCGCTGGCGGCGATGTCGACCAGGTTGCGGGCGATGTCGCCGAGGCCGGGGATCAGGGCGCTGCCGGAGGCGCGTGCCATGAGCTGCCAGCCGGCCGCGAGCAGGCCGACGAGCAGCAGCGCGGGTAGGGGCCGGGTGAGGCGCGCGGCGACGCCGGTGACGGGTGGGCGGTCCGGCGGTGCGGGCGACCGCCCGCCGCCGAGCACGACCTCCTCGACGCCGACGGGGTGCGTGACGGTCATCGACATCCCATCCTTCGGTACGTGGGCCGCGTCGCTCCCGACGCTGGCAGGCCAGTGACCAGCACGACAACGCCAGCCTCTGCATTTCCTATCCTGCCGATAGGATTAGTAGGCTTGCAATGTCGTCCCATCTGACGGGATGCATCTTGTGGAGTAGTTGGCCGAGCGCAACGGGTAACCGTCACCGACCGGGGCGTCCAGGGTCCGGCCGCCGGTCGGGCCGCCCGTCGGGGTGACCGGGCCCGGCGTGCACGCACGAACGGCCGGTGTGACCGCCACCCCCAGGGGAGGCGGGCCCCCCCGCCCGGGGGCCGGTAGCG
>NZ_JBMDWU010000165.1:0-14645 GCF_048594385.1 Micromonospora sp.
CGCCCCCTGTCCCGGGGGGTTCCCCGCCCCCCGGGCCCCGGGGCCCAGGGGGGGCCCCGCGGGGGGCGGGCCCCCGGGCGCACCGCCCGTGACAGGTGCGGCTCAGGAGGTGGCGAAGAACAGCGTCTTGCTCGACCAGTCCACGCCGCCGCCGGCCGGTGCGATCTCCACCGAGGCGGCACCGTCGACGGCGGTCTCGTCGAACGGCACGGCCCGCAGGGAGCCGTTGGTGTTGCCGTAGACGATCTTACCGTCGACCCAGGCCATCCCCCGCACGTTGCCCCAGTTCAGGCCCACGCTGGGCAGGGTGAACTCGGTGCAGCCGACGACGTAGCCGTCGGGCTCCAGGTACCGGTAGAACAGCTTGTTGGTACCGGCCTTGGTGTAGTACATCCGACCGTCGAGGTAGAACGCGCCGGCCATCGTGGCGGGGTTGAACCAGTCGTTGTAGCCACTGCTCACCCACGGTGCGCCCACCGTGCCGCCGGTGAACATCGACACACCCAGGTAGCTGCCGCCGGCGGCGGTCGGGTCGGTCTTCGACCAGTAGAGCTTGTTGCCGACCGAGAAGGATGCGCCGGACGCGGTGAGGTTCGCCTGCGCGCTGGCCACCGGAGTGCCCACGGTGCTGCCGTTGAACGACACCTTGGCGGTCTGCCCGTTGCCGGTCCCGACGTACAGGTAGCCCGAGGACGCCGTCGGCGCGTTGGTCGCCGCGACGGTACGGCCACCGGCGAGCGGGAACAGGCCCAGCCGCCCGTGGTACTCGTTGCCGAGGCCGTCGGAGTCGAAGCCGGCGTAGAGGCCGGTGCTGCCCCGCCACAGCTCCCACATGATCGGGCCCCAGGTGGTGGTGCCCGCCGGGGCGCCCGAGCGGGTCGGGTTCCAGACCAGCGGCAGGCCGTTGATCGGGTCCAGCGCGCCGAGCCCGAACCGGTTGATCGCGCCGCTGCCGGCCGAGTCGTTGCCGTTGGCGTTGCTCAGCCAGCGGAAGTGACCGCCGACGTAGACCACGTTGTCGGCCACCTCGACGGAGGTCACCGAGTCGGTGCCGGTGTAGTTGACCCAGGTGGCGTCCATGGCCGTACCCCGGTCGGCGGTCTCGAACCGGGCGATGGCGTCGCAGTACGCCCCGTCGCCCCGGCCACCGTCAGCGATGATCACGAAGTACGTGCCGTCGTCGGAGAAGTCGACGTCGCGGGCGTAGAACGGGAACGAGCCGCTGTAGCAGGGCGCCACGTAGCGCTGGGTGCTCCAGTTGGCGACCGTCGGGGTGCCGTCCAGGTCGACGACCACCACCTGGTTGCGGGGCTGGCCGTTGACCTCGGTGAAGTTGCCCACCGCGACCAGGGTCTTGCCGTCGGGGGCGACGGCCAGGCCCCAGACCAGCTCGCTGCTGGCGCGGGCGACGCTGGCGTCGATCTGGAAGCTCGGGTCGATCGCGCCGGTGGTCGCGTCGAGCCGGGCCAGCAGCGAGTGCTCGGTGCCGTTGACCCAGTGGAACGCGCCGGCGATGTAGAGCTTGTTGCCGACCACGACGGTACGGCGGACCAGGCCGCCGTCGCTGCGGCCGACCCAGCTGGCGACCGTCGCGCCGGTCACCGGGTCGAGCTGGACGAGGTTCTTGCGGCTGACCCCGTTGACGTTCTTGAACGCGCCACCGACGATCAGCTTGCCGTCGGGGCTGGCGGCGAGGGCGTGCACCGCGCCGTCGAGCGTCGGGCTGAAGTCGGCCTTGAGCGCGCCGCTGGTCCGGTCGTAGGCGAACAGGTAGTTGCGCGAGGTCCAGCTGGTGGCGCCGGCGGCCTTGACCGAGGTGAAGGAACCGCCCACGTAGACCGTGTTGCCGATCTCGGCGAACGCCTTGGTGTCGCCGTCCTGCGCGTGCGGAATGTTGTCCGCCGGGTTGGCCGAGGTGAGTGTGCTGGTTACCGGGGTGAGATCCGCCGCGTGGGCGGGCGCGGCCAGGAGGCCGACCGCGAGCACCGGTGCGGCGAGCACGGCGAACCACCGCCGCCACACCGGTCGAGACGTTCTGTGAAGCACTGGCGCCCCCAAAAATGAAGTGAGATCGTGCGTAGCTTGCTCTGCCCGGACATTTCCCACCATCAACCGACCGGTCCGGTCGGCCACCGGCTCGGCCCTGTCCTGTCGTACGGGTCGCGTCCGGACGACCCACGCAGGACGAGAATCGCGCATCGACCGGCGGAGCCCACCACCGGGCCGCCCGACCCCGGTCGGCCTCATGCCGCCTCCGCCCACCGGAACGCCGGGACGACACCGGTGGCGGTCACCGTCCAGGCGGCCGCCCGGGTCAGGTCGTCGGTGGTGACCGCGTCGGCCTCCCGGGCCAGCACCAGTCCGCGTCGGTCGAGTTCCCGGGCCATCTCCACCTGGTGGTCGTCGACGTGTTCACCGTGACGGGCCCGGCGCGGCACGTAGACGGCGCGGTGGCCGGCGCGCATCGCGGCCAGCGCCGACCCCACCCCGGCGTGGGTGATGATCACGTCGGCCTCCCGCATGGCCTGCTGCATCTCGGCGTACGGCACCTGCCGGCGGGCACCGGCCGGCATCCGGGGGATCCGGGTCGAGCCGACCTGCCAGAGCACCTCCGCCTCGGCGGGCACCACGTCGACCAGGCGTTGCAGCAGACGCGGGAAGCCGAAGCGGTCCTGGGTGCCGAGGGTCACCACGATCTTGGAGACCGGGCGCGGGGTGGCGGGCGCGGGCGCGTAACCGTCGAAGATGGAACCGCCGTAGCGCCACCGGCCGTTCGCCCAGCCCGGGTACTGCGTGTAGAGCCGGGTCCGGGGCACCCGGGCGACCAGTCGACCGGTCAGCGACGGGCCGACGGTGCGGGTGGCGCTCTCGATGTAGTGGCAGTCCAGGCCGTGCCGGGCGGCGGGCAGGAAGAACGACATGGCGACGCTGGCACCGGTGCTGATCACCCGGCGGAACCGCCCGTCGCAGAGCACCCGGCGGGCGGCCAGCAGGTCGCGCAGCGCACCCACCGGGTCGCGGGTGCTCGCCGGGGGCACGTGGATGACCTCGTGCCCGTCGAGCAGCGACCGGCTCTGCGGGGAGTCGAACGTCGCCCAGACGCAGTCGTGCTGCACCCCGAGCCGGGGCAGCAGGTCGTGCAGCTCGGCGAGGTGCCCACCGGTGGAGGCGACGAGGAGGGTGGTCACGTCGGTGGCCCAACTTCTGTGCGAGGAGGGGTGGGGGCCGGGTCCGGACGGCGCGGGAACGGGTCGCGCCCACCGGACGGGTACGGGTCAGGTGCCGGTCAACATCCGGTCGTCGTCGGTGGTGGTGGTCGGTGCCGGGGCGGCGGGTCGGCGGACCCGACCGTCGGCGACCAGCACGGCGAGCACCATCACACCGGTCAGCAGGGTGCCGAAGAACCACCCGCCGAACACGTCGGTGAGCCAGTGCTTCTCGGCGTAGATGCGGGTGTAGCCCTCCACCGAAGCCAGCACGGCCAGGGCGGTGACCAGGCCGATCAGCACCCGGCGCGGCAGCCGCCAGGTCAGCGCGGCCAGCACCAGGATGGTGCCGAAGGTCATCAGCACCCGGCCGCAGCCGCCGGAGGGGTAGGTGCCCAGGTCGGTCGGCGGGTGGCCCCGGTCGACGACCTTCGCGAGGATCGTCTGGGTGTACTGCTCGACGACGAACTGCAGCGGCATCGCCACCAACGGGATCCACCAGCGGCGACGACGCCAGGCGATGGCGAAGCCGATCGCGGCCACCACGGTCACCCACTTGAGCGGGTAGCGGTCGCCGATCGGGGAGATGAACAGGTTGACGTCCTCCCAGAAGCCGACCCGGTGGGCGTGCACGTAGTCGAAGACCCGGTGGTCGACGTGGGGTTCGAGCCGGGAGATCGCCTCACCGACCGGCCAGCACACGGCGACGACCGCCGCGCACCCGGCCAGCAGCACCACCACGGCCGCGCCGACCCGGCCGAACGCGGCGGTCAGCCCGGCCAGGGCGATCCGGAACCGTTCGGCCGTCCGGCCGGTGGCGACGGCCGACATCCAGCGCGACGCCAGCACCGGAACGACCAGCAGCGGCACCAGCACCGCCAGCACGGCCAGCAGGTAGACGATGGTCACCGGGGGTCACCACCGCTCGCACGGCCGGTGGCCGGGGCGTGGTCCACCCCGGGCTGAATGACACGTGACGATCCCATCGTGCTCCCTGATTGTGCCGGCCGTCGGCCGGGCCTCCCCCACACCTGTGCCCCGGACGAGGTCCCCACGTCGTCCCGGGCCGGACCGACCACGCCGTCACCGGCCGGTAGTCGTCGAGTGGGGCCACCCTAGTGGAACGTGAGGCGGCTTCGGTAGCGGCGGTGACGGCAGTGTGGGCTTTTCGCCGTTTTTCCGGTCGGGACCCCGACACTTGTCCCAGCCCACGGGAAACCGCCGGTCAGGGGCGGGGCGTGCCCAGCCGGTCGGCGAGCGTGTGCAGCAGCGCGGGGTGCAACTTCGCACTCCAGCCACCACCGCCGGCGGCCAGTTCCGCCGTCCGCAACCACAGCTCGACGAGATATGCGTCGGCGACGAACTGACACCCCGCCGGGTCCAGGCCGAACGCCGCACCGTGCCGGCCCAACAGCTCGACCATCTCCCCGGTCGCCCCCGCCACGTCCCGGCCACCCAGCGACAGGGCGCTCTGGAAACCGTGGTGGGCGAGATCGAACCCGAGCGGCCGGTCGGCGCCGCTGTTCTCCCAGTCCCAGACGACCAACCGGCCCCGGTGCCGGCCGAGGTTCCACGGCACCCAGTCGCCGTGCCAGTGGCCGAACTCCACCGGCCGGTCGCCGTCGCGGGCGGCCAGGGCCGCCAGCGCCCCGACCACCGGACCACCGGCGGTCGCGGCCCGCGCGGTCAGGTCGGCCAGGAACGCCGAACCGCGCAGCGGCCGGGGTGTCGACGGCGGGCCACCGCGCCGGGCCACCGCCAGCATCGCGGTCACCTCCGGGCGCAGCGGATGGCGGGGGCGGCGCACCCGGGCCGGCATCGGCTCGACCAGGGTCACCGCCAGGTCACCCCAACCCACCTCGTCCAGCAGCCGGGGCACGTCCGGGAAGTCACCGCCGTCGCGGGGCAGATCCCGCAGCGCGGCGGCCTCCGCGCGCACCATCGCCCGGGTCGCGTCGTTCCACCCGATCTTCGCGTACGCCCGGGCGACGCCCCGGTCGTCGAAGAGCTGCAACGTCGGCTTGTGGTGCGGGTCCGGCGGCCGGATGCCGATCGCGGCGTGCAGCGGTCGGCCCGCCAGCCGACCCAGGTGCTCGGCGAGCAGCAGCTCGGCCGGGTCGGCGTCGGTGGGCACCGCCACGGTCAGCACCGGCATCCGGGCCAGCCCGGTCGCTCCGAGCCCGGCCAGCATCCCGACGGCCAGCCGGTTGGCCCGCACCCGGGGCGGGCGCAGCGCGTTGTACGCCAGCGTCGACGCCGCGCCGACCCGACGGGAGACGAGCGGGAGCAGGAACCTGGCCCGCTCCACCGAGGGCACCACGGCGTACCGGACGACCGGGCGGTGGGTGGCGGGCACCGGGTCGGGCGGCATGCCGAGCCAGAGCCGGGGGTCACCGAAGATGGCCCGGGTCACCCAGCCCACGCCGTCCTGCCGGGTCCGTGGATCCGTCGCCACCGTCATGCCCTCCACCCGTCCCGCCCGACCGCCGCGCGCTCGCGGCCACGATAGGACCAGCGGACAAGCCGCCGCCCGGCGGGCCGTGACCCACCGGACGGCGTATCCCGTGCCGGGCGGCTCAGCGCTGCCAGACGCGGACGTAGTCGACCCGGAAGTCGGCCGGGAAGCGGGTGGCCGCGTCGGGGTCACCCAGCCAGCCACCGACCTGGAAGTTCAGCCGCAGGTTGAACGGCTTGTTGAACGCCTCGTCGAACCACGGGGTGGTGCTGCGGTCCCGCTGCCAGACCTGACGGCCGTCGATGTACCAGCGGATCACCCCCGGCTCCCACTCCGTGGTGTACGTGTGGAAGCCGTCACCCGGGTAACCGGTCGGGAAGTCCCACCGCTGGTCCTGCTTGACCGGCGTGTAGTCGTAGAAGATCGCCTGGGTGGCGGCCCCGTGCAGGGACGAGCCGCCGGGCAGCTCCACCACGTCGATCTCGCCCTTGCCGCCGTCGTCGGGACGCAACCAGAACGCCGGCCAGAGCCCCTTGGAGTCGGTCGGCCCGTTGGGCGACTTCGCCCGCATCTCGAACCGGCCGTAGGTGAACGACGCCTTGCCGATGGTGTCCAGGTAACTCTGGGTGTACTGCCGGGTCTGCGAGCTGCACACCGCGGTCTCCCGCTGGGCGCGCAGGGTCAGCACCCCGTCGGCGACGAAGGTGTTGTCCGGGTCGTCGACGTTGCAGCCCTTGTCGATGTCGCGGCCCTCGTTGTCGCGCAGGTTCCACCGCTTGAGGTCGACCGTGGGCCCGGTGAACTCGTCGGACCAGACCAGCCGCCAGCCGGGCACGTCGGTGCCGGGGCGCACGGTCGGCGTCGGGCGCGGAGGGGCCGTGGTCGGCGCGGGCGGGCTGACCGTCCGCGTCGGCTTCGGCGACGGCGACGGTGACGTCCGCGTCGGCGACGGGGCGGCGGTGGTCGGCGCCGCCGTGGTGGCCGGCGGCCGGGTCGGCGTCCGGTCGCTGCGCTGGTAGGTCAGCACCAGGCTCGGTCGGATGGCGGCCTTGGCGTTCTCCCGCGAGGCCCAGTAGATCCGGGTGTTCCAGTTCTCCTGGGTCAACGCGAAGGTGACCGGGCCGTTGCCCTTGACGGCGGCGGAGACGTCCCACTCGTTGTAGCCCTGGGCGACCCGGTCGACGGCCGAGAGCACCGGGCCGAGGGCGGGTCGGTAGGCCCATTGGCCGGCGCCGACGGCGGTGCCCTGGGCGGCGTGGGCCCGCACCCGGGACGAGAACTGCTGCCACGCGTACACCCGCAGCGACGCCTTGACGTCGACCGCGTCGGCGGGCAGGCCCCGCACCTGGAACTCCAGCACCGCGTCGCGCTGGCCGTTGCGGTTGCCGTCGCACAACTGCGGGCAGCTCGCCAGGGTGGTCTTGACCCCGTTGTCGCCGTCCTGCGGCACCTGGGTGACAGTGGTGTCCGCGACGGCGGAGAGCGTGATCGGTGGCACCTCGGCGGCGATCAACGGCATCATCGTGGCCGTGATGCCGCCGACTGCGGTGACGCTCAGGACACTGAGGACGACCGCCTTGCGTCGACCGCTGATGGCCGGAAGTGCGCGGTGGATTCCGTGCCGGCTCAAGGAACACTCCCCGGGTGGGCGACGATTACCGGCAGCAGCGTATCCACCACGGCTGGATATGGCAGGTCGGAAATCAGAGTGGCGACACGACTTAACCAAAGAATAAGGGAACAGGGGTTGCTTTTCGGCAGGCCAGCAAACGAATGCCGCTTCGGCGAGGTTACGCCTGATTGACCGGAAAGTCGGCGATGCGGTGACGACCGGCTGCCGGTGGGTCAGCCGCGGGCCGCCGCCAACGCCGCCCGCATCGCGTCGACCGGCGCCGGCACCCCGGTGAACTGGGAGAACTGGCCGACGGCCTGGGCCAGCAGCAGATCCAGCCCGGAGACCACCCGCCGGCCGGCGGCCTGCGCCGAGGCCGCCAGCGGGGTCGGCCACGGGTCGTACAGGGCGTCGAAGAGCACCGTGGACGGTCCCCAGTCGACCCCGGCCGCGACCGGGTCGGCCACCCCCTTGGGCACGGTGGAGACGACCAGGTCGGCCCCGGTGTGCGCGGCGGCGTCGGACCAGGCGGCCGGCACCAGCTCCACCCCGACCGCCGACGCCACCGGTCGCAACTGCGCCACCGCCTCCGCGCGCCGGGCCACCACGGTCACCGTGGTCGCGCCGAGCCGGGCGGCGGCGGCCAGGGCGGCACGGGCGGTACCGCCGGCACCGAGCACCGTCACCGTGGCACCGGGGCGCACCCCGGCCTCGGTCAGCACGTCCACCATGCCGGTGACGTCGGTGTTGTCGGCGTACCACGAGCCGTCGGGACGACGGACCAGCGTGTTGGCCGCGCCGACGGCGGCGGCGACCGGCGACGCGGTGGCGGCCACCACGAGCGCCGCCTCCTTGCCCGGCATGGTCACCGACAGCCCGGCCCACTCCGGGCCCAGGCCGGTGACCAGCGCCGGCAGCTCCTGCGCCCCGCACTCGATCCGGGTGTACGACCAGCCGTCGAGCCCGGCGGCGGCGTAACCCGCGTTGTGGATCACCGGGGAGAGGGAGTGCGCGATCGGCTGGCCGAGCACCGCCGCCCTCACCGGCAGTTCTCGCCGCTCAGCACGCCGTTGGTGCACATCTTGCGCTGGAGCTCGCGGAAGTCGGCATCGGTGGTGCCGTAGCCCATGGTGCCCTTCTTGTCGATGGTCATGAAGTAGACCCAGGTGCCGTTGGGCGGGCTCATCGCGCCCTTGAGCGCGTCCTCGCCGGGGTTGCTGATCGGGGTGATGGTCAGGCCGTCCGCGCCGTGCGTCCGGTACGGGTTCCTCGGGTCGTTCAGCTCGGACTGCTTGAGGATGTCGGAATCCTTCGGGTTCTTGCCCTGCAACCGCAGCCAGTAGTTGATCGCGCTGTCGATCTCCAGGCACTTGCAGTGGTAGCGGTCGGTGTAGACCCGGTTGTAGATCACCCGGGCCACCTTCGGCATGTCCTCGTGGTTGACCGACTCGGCCTGCGCGATCGACGCGGTGATCAACGCCTCGTACGGCGAGATGCCCCGGTCGGCCTCGACCGTCTCGACGAACTTCATCCCCCCGGTCACGTCGAGGAACTTGTCCACCATCAGCGACAGGATCTGCGGGGCAGTCGCCTTCGGCGGCAGCTCGTAGGTGGCCGGGACGAGGAAGCCCTCCAGGCTGCGCGGCCCCTTCTTGCCGTCCTTGCGGTTGAACCAGAACTCCGGCACGCCCAACTTGACCGGGTCCTTCGCGGCGGCCTTGAACTCGGCGACCGGAATCTTGGTCTCCTTGGCCAGCAGGTCGTAGATGGCCAGCGTGATCATGCCCTCGGGAATGGTGACCCCGTTGACCACCCGGCTCTTCGGGTCCAACAGCAGGGCGAGCGCGTCGGTGGCGCGCATCTCCTTCTTGACCTTGTACCGGCCGACCTGGATGTTCTTGCTGAGCGCGTTGTCGTCGGCCGCCTCGACGAAGGCCTTGGTGCTCTTGACCACACCGGCGTCGTACAGGGAGTTGCCGATGTCGGTGGCGGTGTCGCCCTGCTTGACGTCGACCAGCGCCTCACCGCTGCCCGGCCCGTCGAAGTCCGGGGTGATGAAGTGGTTACGGATCCGGTCGAAGCCGTAGAAGGCCCCACCGCCGATGCCACCCAGCAGCACCAGGGCCATGAACAGGGCGAAGATGGTCTTTCCGAGCCCGCCGCCCGACTTGCGGCCACCCGACGTGCCGTTGCGCCGGTTGACGAAGCCGCGCCGGTGCCGGCCCTTCTCCCCCCTCTCCTGCTCGTCGAACCCGAGGTCCAGATCGTCGATCATTCCGTCCGCCTCCGCTGCGCTTCCAGCCAGCTCTGCAGGATCTCGACCGCGGCGGCCTGATCCACCACCGCACGTTGGCGCTTTCCCCGGACGCCACGCTCGGCAAGCCTACGAGACGCGACGACAGTTGACATCCTCTCGTCGGTGAGGGTCACCGGAACCGGGGCGATCACCCCGGTCAACCGGCCCGCGTACGCCAACACGTGCTGGGCGGCCGGGCCGTGCCGACCGGCCAGGTTGACCGGCAGGCCGACGACGACCTCGACGGCCTCGTGCTCGACGACAAGCTGCGCGAGCTGGGCGAGGTCGCTGGGCACCGCGTCCGGTCCGGTGGTCAGGTCCCGGGCCAGCGTGACCAGCGGAGTGGCCAGGATGCCGTGCGGATCGGACCGGGCCACCCCCACCCGGACCTGCCCGACGTCGACGCCCAACCGGACCCCACGGGACGACTCACTCACAGATGGTCACCCTCCCCGGTGACGAGCCAGGGCGGACCAGCTCGGGTCCGCCCTGGCTCGGGTGCTGTTCCGTCACGCGTCGGCGATCGTCTTCTCGACCGTGAGCAGCAGGTTCGGTGCCTCGGCGGCGGGCAGGCCACCGCCCTGCGCCACGTCCGGGCTGCCTCCGCCACGCCCGGAGAAGGCCGCCTTGACCAGGTCGTTCGCCGCCAGGCCACGCCCACGGGCCGCCGCGTTCACGGCCACCACCAGGGAGGCCTTGCCGTTCGATCGGGCCGCCACCGCCACCACGGCCGGCCGCGCCGGATCGATCTTGCCGCGGATTTCCTGGGCCAGGGTCCGCACGTCGTTGCCGGCCGCGCCCTCCGGCGCCTCGGTGCCGACGTACGCCACCCCCCGGACGTCCTTCGCCTGCCCGGCCAACGCCGCCGCCCCGCCCAGCACCAGCTGGGCGCGGAGCTTCTCCAGCTCCTTCTCGGCGTCACGCAGCTGGGTGACGGTCTGCTCCACCCGGTCGGCGACCTGCTCACCGGGCACCCGGAACAGCTCCGCCAGCCGGGACACCAGCAGGTGCTCACGGGCCAGGAAGCCGAACGCGTCCATCCCGACCAGCGCCTCGATCCGGCGCACCCCGGAACCCACCGACGCCTCGGAGAGGATCTTCACCAGGCCGAGCTGGGCCGACCGGGCCACGTGGGTGCCGCCGCACAGCTCCCGGGCGTAGTCACCGACCTCGACGACCCGGACCCGCTCGCCGTACTTCTCGCCGAACAGCGCCATCGCGCCGATCCGCCGCGCCTCCTGCTGGGTGGTGATGAAGGCGTTAACCTCCAGATCCGCCAACAGCACCTCGTTGACCTGCTGCTCCACGTCGTGCAGCACGCTCGGCGACACCCCCGTCGGGGTGTTGAAGTCGAACCGCAGCCGGCCCGGCGCGTTCAACGAACCCGCCTGGGTCGCCGACTCGCCGAGGAAGTTGCGCATCGTCTGGTGCACCAGGTGGGTCGCCGTGTGCGACCGGGAGATCGCCCGGCGGCGGGTCACGTCGATCTCGGCGTAACCGGTCTCGCCGGCCCGCACCTCGCCCCGGACCACCTTCGCCCGGTGCACGATCAGCCCCGGCACCGGCTGCTGCACGTCGAACACCTCGACCTGGCCGGCGCCGACCGTGATCAGCCCCTGGTCGGGCTGCTGACCGCCGCCCTCGGCATAGAACGGGGTGGTGTCGAGCACCAGCTCGACCGTCTCCCCCTCGACCGCCGCGCCCACCGTCGCGCCACCGCGCAGCAGCGCCCGTACCCGGGACTCCCGCTGCAACTCGGTGTAGCCGGTGAACTCCACCTCACCGCCGTCGTCGCGCACCGACCGGTACGCCGACACGTCGGTGTGCCCGGTCTTACGGGCCTGCGCGTCGGCCTTCGCCCGGCTGCGCTGGTCGGCCATCAGCCGACGGAAGCCCTCCGCGTCGACCTGCAGGCCCTGCTCGGCCGCGATCTCCAGGGTCAGGTCGATCGGGAAGCCGTACGTGTCGTGCAGCTGGAACGCCTTCTCGCCCGACAGCGCCGGCTTCCCCGCCGACCGGGTCTCCGCGATCGCCGTGTCCAGGATCGTCGTGCCCGCCCGCAGCGTGGACAGGAACGCGTCCTCCTCGGCGTAGGCGTACTGGGAGATCCGGTCGAACTCCTCCGAAAGCTCCGGGTACGACGGGGACATGCAGTCCCGGGCCACCGGCAGCAGCTCCGGCAACGCCCGCTCCTGCCAGCCCAGCAACCGCACCGCCCGGATCGCCCGCCGCATGATCCGGCGCAGCACGTAGCCGCGCCCCTCGTTGCTCGGGGTCACCCCGTCGCCGATCAGCATCAGCGCGGTCCGCACGTGGTCGGCGACCACCCGCAGCCGTACGTCGTCCGGGTGCGACTCGCTCGCCACGTGCCCGGAGTGCGCGCCGTACCGCTTGCCGGTCAGCTCCGCCGCCCGGTCCAGGATCGGCCGCACCTCGTCGATCTCGTAGAGGTTGTCCACGCCCTGCAGGATCGAGGCCATCCGCTCCAGGCCCATGCCGGTGTCGATGTTCTGCGCCGGCAGGTCGCCCAGGATCGGGAAGTCCTCCTTCCCGCTGCCCGGACCCCGCTCGTACTGCATGAAGACCAGGTTCCAGAACTCCATGTAGCGGTCCTCGTCGACCGCCGGGCCACCCTCGCGGCCGTACGCCGGGCCCCGGTCGTAGAACAGCTCCGAGCACGGGCCGCACGGGCCGGGAATGCCCATCGACCAGAAGTTGTCCGCCTTGCCCCGGCGCACGATCCGCTCGGCCGGCACCCCCACCGACCGCCAGATCTCGAACGCCTCGTCGTCGTCGAGGTAGACCGTCGGCCAGACCCGCTCGCCGTCCAGCCCGTAACCGCCCTCGGCGACCGGCTTGGTGACCAGGTCCCAGGCCAGCGGGATCGCCCCGGCCTTGAAGTAGTCACCGAAGGAGAAGTTGCCGTTCATCTGGAAGAACGTGCCGTGCCGGCTGGTCTTGCCGACCTCGTCGATGTCCGGCGTGCGCAGGCACTTCTGCACGCTCACCGCCCGCCGGTACGCCGGGGTCTGCTGCCCCAGGAAGTACGGGACGAACTGCACCATGCCGGCGTTGACGAACAGCAGGTTCGGATCGCTGATGGCGGGCAGCGGAGCGGACGGCACCACGGTGTGCCCGTTCGCCTCGAAGTGGGCGAGGTACCGCCGCTTGATCTCCGCCGTCTTCATCGCTGGGGTTCCTCCGGAAAGATCTCTCGGTCACCGATACGCGGGTCCTCCCGCAGCTCGGCGAACTGGTCGTCGAACGCCTCACCCCGGGCGAACGCCTCGTGGATCTCCTGCTCGCGCTCGGCCATCCCGATCCGTACGTCCTCCACGAAGTTACGCAGCGACTCGACCAGACCGCCAGCGGATTCGGACAGCCCACTGGCGATGCCCGCCGGGGTGTACGCCTGGGCCGTCCGGGTGGCCTTGCGGACCACCACCACGCCCACGGCCAGCCCGATACCGAGCCAGAAAAGTCGCCTCATGTCCCTATCCTCCTGTGCGCCGCCGGCCCGGGGTCAGCGGTTGCCGCGCCGGGCGGCCCGACGCTGCTGCTTGATGGTGTCGCGCACCTCACGCTCGGTCTCCGCGGTCCGCCGCGCCGACGCGGCCCGGCGGACGCCGTACCCGAAGGCCGCCACCTTCACCAGCGGGTTCGCCGCGGCGGCCGAGACGACGGTGGCCAGGTTCGCCACGTTGGCGGTGACGTTCTGCGCGTGGCTGGTCATCGTGTCGACCTTGGCGAGCTGGAGGTTCACCCCGTCGAGGGAGGTCTGCACCTGCTCCAGGGCGACGTTGACGTTCTTCACCGTGGTGTTCACGTCCCCCAGCAGCGGAGCGGTCTGCTCGTTGAGGTCGTTGATCATCCGGGTCGTCGCGTCCACGGTGTGCCGCAGCCGCAGGATCGGCACCGCCAGCACGAGCACCAGCATCAGGAACGCGCCGGCCGCGATCAGCGCAGCGATCTGTCCACCATCCACGCAAGTCCTCCTCAAGCAGGGTTCCGGGGCCCGACGCCCCGGAACACGCGACCCGGATCCCCGCCGTCACGGCGTGACCCGCACGGGGTCATCGGGAGCAGGCGGGCCTGCCAGCCCCAGACCCTACCGTCCGTGATGGAAACCGGCTCAGGATGGTGAGCGTGTCAGATCGCCGAGCGGATCATCGGTAATCGTCGGGAACGGGTCCTCACCGGTCAGTGACGGGTCGGTGCTCGGCTGTGGCCGGGTCCGCTCGTCGTCGATCGCGTTACGGACCTTCACCGAGACCAACGAGCCGGTGCACTCCCCCGCCGCGGGGGGGACCGGGGTGGCCGGCGGCACCGCCGGGTCACCGCTCGCCTGTGGTGCCGCGCAGGTCGGCTCCCGCACCCACAGGTCGAGGGTCAACTCGTCGCGCCGCCAGCAGGTGTAGCTGCCCTTGGCCGGCTGCTCCGGGCAGCGGGTGACCTCCCACCGCCGCCAGCCCTCCGTCCGCAGGGCCTGCTCGTAGACCCGGGCGGTCTCCTCCGGTGCCCGGTCGGACTCCACGGTGCGCTCCCGCAACCGGCAGTCCTGCAGACACCAGCGGCTGCCGCTGACGTTGTCCACCGTCTTCGCCGTCGCCCAGCCGGGCACACCCAACTCGTCGAGGGTGTCGAAGACCGGATCCCGGCTCAACGTGCGCATCCCGAAATAGAGCGGGAGCGCCCCGAGGAGCACCACGCTGACCAGCACCAGGACTCCCAGCCGCAGCCGACGCCGTTCCCCCGACCGGCGTCGCGGCTCGGTGCCGGTCGGCGCGTCGGGGTCGACGTCGGATGCGTCGCCCCCGGTGGCCGGGCGCAACGGCCCGCCGGACGGACCGTCGGAATCGGACCGGGCCTCCTGCGGGGAGGTCACCCGGGCCACACCCGGCCCGTCGACCCGGCCGGCGGCGGGTGGCACGGCGGCGGCCCCCGCCGCCTCCGCCCGGGCGGCGGGACGCACCGGCGGAGCCGCCCGGCCGACGGACGCCGCCGGCCGGACGCCCGGGGCGGGGGCCCGCGCCACCGCCGCCGCCGCGACGACCCCGCCCGCACCGGCGGGCCGGG
>NZ_JBMDWU010000166.1:0-1713 GCF_048594385.1 Micromonospora sp.
CGGGGCTGAAGGCCGCCGCCGCCCTCAACGCCGACCTGATCGCCGAGGAAACCGACCGGGCCGTCGCCGCGCGACGCACGGCCGCTCGGGGGCAGACCGGGCCCGCGCCCGAGCGGACCGGGTCGGTGGACGATCAGGCCGGGGCCGGGCAAGACCAGGCCGGGGCCGTGGTCGAGCAGCCCGCGCCGGACGGCTGGCATGCCGGGGCGGTGGACGAGGCGACCGCCCGGCACTGGGACGAGCTGTACCGGGGTCGGGAGCGGTATTGGAGCGGGCGGCCCAACCCGCACCTGGTGGACGTGGCCGGGACGCTGCCGCCGGGCACCGCGCTGGACCTGGGATGCGGCGAGGGCGGTGACGCGGTGTGGCTGGCCCGGCAGGGCTGGCGGGTGACGGCCGTCGACGTCTCCACCGCCGCCCTGCAGCGGTCGGCCGCCGCCGTGACCGCCGCCGGAGTGGCGGCCCTTGTCGACTTCCAGCGGCACGACCTGGCCCGGACCTTCCCGGCCGGGGAGTTCGACCTGGTCTCCGCGCAGTTCCTCCAGTCGCCGCTGGAGTTCCCCCGGGCCGAGGTGCTGCGGGCGGCGGCGCGGGCGGTCGCACCGGGCGGCCGACTGCTGGTGGTCGAGCACGGGGCGGTGCCGCCGTGGGGCAACGCCGCGCACCACCACACCCGGTTCCCCACCCCGCAGGAGACCCTGGTCGACCTCGACCTCGACCCGGACGGCTGGGACGTCGAACGGCTGGACGCCCCGCAGCGGCAGGCGACCGGCCCCGACGGCCAGACCGGCACCCTGATCGACCATCTGGTGTTGGCACGCCGCCGGTAGGTCGGCCCGATTGCCGTCCACCATGGACCAGCCGACCGGAGATCCGCACGGTTGAAGGAATCACCGGACGACCACCAAAGAAATCGAGAAGTATTGACGCCCCATTTTCCTTCACGTAGGTTAAGGACCGACAACAGGCCACGGGGGCCTCTGGGAGAACTGTTGAACGACGGCGCAGGCACGCCCTGCCGCCGCACATGCGGGTACCCGCAATTCTCAGCATTGACAGTCGACGTCTCGGTCGAAGGTCGCTCGCTGACCGGCCACGTGCCGCGTCGCGCCATGCCCCCCGCCACCACTTCACGGGAGGAACCATGCGACACATCGGGACCGCACTCGCGGGCCTCGCCCTCGTCGGCACCACCGTCCTCGCCGGCGCCCCGGCCCAGGCCGCGGCGCCCTCCGCGACGGACGCACTGGCCCTGAGCTGCCCCTCCACCGGTGCACTCTGCCTCTACAAGGACGCCGGCTTCCTCAACATCCTGGACGTGCTCAACGGCAGCGCCAGCCTGGTCAACACCAACGCCGACAACGCGGTCACCTCGGTCCGCAACCGGGGCAACTGCGCCTACAAGCTCTACCGCAACGGCGACCGTTCCGACAGCCCCATCACCGTCGGCCCGCGCACCGAGATCTCCAACCTCGGGACGTTCTGGGGTCTACAGTGGAACGACTCGATCAGCTACGCGCAGATCTGGTGCTGACCCCGAGCCAATCGAAACGCCTTTCTCCGTAGCTTGAAATAGCGCGGAAAATGCGGCGCACAACCATTCACCGAGCCGTCACCGTCGGATGACGCGTCAATTCGGCGTACCCTCAGCCGTCCCACCCCCCCGGGCGACCACCCCCGCGGCGACGACGCCGTGGCAACCGGCCCCGGCCC
>NZ_JBMDWU010000167.1:0-5459 GCF_048594385.1 Micromonospora sp.
CGAGTTCCGCAGGAGCCACGGCGACCGACTTGAGGTAACCCAGGACGTCCGTGAACCAGAGGCGGACGAAGCGGATGTCGCGCTCCTCGAGGGTGCGCAGCACGAACTGTTTCTGCCGGTCCATACCGCACACCTTAGGGAGTGCAGGTGACATCGCGGTGACCACCCGCCCGGGGCGGGTCTCCTGCCGGCTGCCGCACCCCACGTCCCGTACGGTGACCCGATGCCCGGGCCCGTGGTGACCGCCGACCGGGCCGAGCTCTCGATCCCCGACCCCGACCGCCGGTGGGACGCCGTACGGCTGGAGGTCGACTGGGTCTGCGACAGCCCGCGGGCCTTCGCCCTGACCGACGGGTGCTGGACGCTGACGTTGCCCCGTCCTGCGGCCTGGCGCCTGGAGTACCGACTCAGCCTGCATCGCGACGGGCAGCAGGAATGGATCGCCGACCCGACCAACCCCCGGCAGGTGGGCAACCCGTTCGGCGTGCGGTCCGAGCTGCGGTTCCCCGACTATCGCGAACCGGCGTGGCTGCTCACCCCGCCCGGCGGCGACGTGCGTCCCATCAGCGCGCCACGGGTGGCCGGCGCTCCGGCCCTGGGCGTCGCGGTCCGGTTGTGGACCCCCGACGGGCTGGACCCGACCACGGC
This sequence comes from Micromonospora sp., assembly GCF_048594385.1. Taxonomy (NCBI): domain Bacteria; kingdom Bacillati; phylum Actinomycetota; class Actinomycetes; order Micromonosporales; family Micromonosporaceae; genus Micromonospora; species Micromonospora sp. The sequence goes on from NZ_JBMDWU010000167.1 coordinate 649, forward strand.
CGCTCCCCTGCTGCTCGTGCACGACGGCTCGGACCTGGCCGACCGCGGCGGCCTGCTGTCCTGGGCGACGGCCCGCAGCCGGGTCGCGCCGTTGCGGATCGCCCTGCTCGACCCGGCCCCCGGCCGCCGGCAGGACCAGTACGCGGCCGACCCGGCCTACGCCGACCACCTGGCCGATGCGGTCATCCCCGCCCTGACGTCGACGGTCGCCACCAGCACGGTGGTCGGGCTCGGCGCCAGCCTGGGCGCCCTGGCCTGGCTGTACCTGCACCGGCGGCACCCGGACGCGGTCGACGCCCTGGCCCTGCAGTCCGGGTCGTTCTTCACCCGCGAGCTGGATGCGCAGGAGTCCGGGTGGGCGCCGTTCGACCGGATCTGCGACGAGGTCGTCGCCATGTCCCGGCCGGTTCCCGACGGCCGGGTGATCCCGCTGCTGATGACCTGCGGCGCGATCGAGGAGAACCTGGCCAACAACCGGGCCCTGGCCGCCGCCCTGGTCGACCAGGGATATCCGGTCGAACTGATCGTCAATCCGGACGCGCACACCACCGTCGGCTGGCGGGACGTCTGGTTCCCGGCGCTGGACGAGCTGCTCACCGACCACTCCTGATCCCGGGCTCCCGCCTTCTGAGTCCGGAGAAGCGGCGGGGTCAGCGCCCCGGTCCCTGGTCCTCCCCGTCGTGGCTCTGGGCCACCGCCTGCAGCGCGACCAGCAAGGGACCCAGACGCCCGGTTTTGACGACGTACTGATCGGCTCCGGCCTCCTGCATCGCTTCCCTGGTGCGCGCGTCGCCACGGCCGGTGAACACGATGACGTGTGTGGCGGGGCTCTCGCGTTTGACGGCCCGGACCAGCGCCGGACCGCCGCCGGGCATGCTGAAGTCGACCACCAGGACGTCGGGGCGTCGCTTCTGCACCTGCCGGAGGCCCTCGTCCCCGTCCTGGCCCTCGCCCACGATCTCGAACCCCGGCTGCCGGCTGATCAGCAGATCGACCGCTCGGCGCATCTCGGGCCGGTCGTCGCAGACCACCACGGACAGGCACCGGGTGGTTGCTCCGTCACCGCCCCTCCCGGTCGATGGCGTGGCGGTGGGCGCCGCGGGGTCGGCCGGACGCGCCGACCCGGTGGTGACCGCGGGCAGGACCAGGGTGACGGTCGTCCCGTGCTCCTCGCCCTCGGTCACCGTCACCGTGCCGCCCTCCGGCTCGGCTCGCGCCTTCATCACGGCGTGGACCCGCAGGGCTTCGACGTCCGACCCCGCTACCGGTGCATCGTCGGCCAGCGACAGGGCGACGTGGCCGTCCGTCCGAGTCGAGTCCACCCGCAGGACGACCGCGGTGGCGCCGGCGCGCTGCCGGACGTGCAGCATCGCTTCGCGCAAGACGCGGTAGGCGGCCTCCTTCGCCGGCACCGTCAGCGGGACGTGCCGAGGACCGTCGTACCGGAAAGACACGTCGGTCTTGGCGAAGGTCCCGTCGGCCAGACTGCTCAGTGCCGGGCCGAGGCCGGCGCTCAGTTCGGGCGGACTGAAGGCCACCATGATCAGGTTCTGGAGCCAGCCGGTGGTGCCCTCCAGCTCTTCGGCGATGGCCATCAGCTCGGCCCTCGGCCCGGGGTCGAGACGCCCGCCGAGCATTTCCAGCCGCATCACGGCGGCGACCAACTGCTGGATGGGTTCGTCGTGAATGCTCTCGGCCAGCAGGTGACGCTCCCGGGACTCCATCCCCGCCATCCGCTCGAGCAGACCCAGATGCTGCTCCGACTGGCGCATCTCGTGCAGGACCGTTCCGGCCTTGTCCGCCAGGACCTGCAGGACGTCGTCGTCTCCGATCCGGTACGGGTTCCCCGCGACGTGCCGCATCGCCGCCAAGACACCCAGGACGGTCCCGCCGTGCCGGACCGGGGCGATCGCGATGTGCTCGACGTGGCCACCGAACCATTCACGCAGCTCGTCGTCGAACTCGGCGGACCAGGTGGCGGTACGTAGTGCGCTGACCACGTTGCCGTTCCCGATCACCTCGGCGAAGACTCCCGTCGTCGGGACCGGGCGCCGGACGGTCCGATGCAGATGGGCGGATGTCCTGGCGCCCTCGTCGGTGTCGACCGGGGCGACCAGGTCAACCTCGAAGTGGGTCCGGTCCGGACCGAACACGCGCAGCGCGGCGCCGCCGTCGAGCGTCGACGAGACGAGGGTGACGATGCTGGTCAGCAGGTCGGCGTTCGGCAGCGGACTGGTCGCGACCGAGTCGACGATGCGCCGGAGCATGACCCGTCGCGCTTCCGCCGCCTCCAGGCGTTGCTGCTCGTTCCGCTCGCGCGTCCGCACCGTCTCGGTGACGTCGACGTGGGTCGACACCATGCGCAGGAGTCGACCGCCGCCATCCACGACGGTGTGGTGGGTGCTCTGCAGGTACCGCTCGTCGATCCCGTGCTCAGCACCGATGCGGTAGGCGATCGAGTGGTGTCCGGCGGTCCTGGTGGCAGTGCGCCATGCGGCGGTCACCTCGGCGACCTGATCCGCCGCGATCCGGCCGAAGGGCAGCCCGCCGAGGTCGGCGGGGCCCGTCGCACCCCACAGCCGCAACAGAGCCGAATCGTGGGTCCACCCCGATCGCAGGTCGTACCAGGCTCCCCCGAACCCGCCTACCTGCTGGACCTGTTGCATCTGCGCGCGCCGAGCCCGGTCCTCCGAGACGTCCTCGGTTACCAGCAGACCCCCGACGACGGCGCCGTCGTCGACGAGGGGGCGCAGACGGAGCCGCAGCTGCCGGCCACCCGTCGGGCTGTCGTACTCGAAATCGGCCCCCGCGCCCGTGAGCATGTCGGTCAGGCGCGGGCCGAGCACCCGCCAGACGCTCGCCGGGAAGGCATCCTGCACCCGACGTCCCTCGACGTCCTCGGGGCGGTACCCCAGGACGGTCAGGCCCTCGCCGGCCGCCAGGGTGATGGTCAGGTCAGGGTCGAGCCGCATCACCACGGCACCGGGGAGGTTGTCGATCAACTGTCGATACTGATCACGAGCGGCCTGCAGCGCCGCGTGCTGTCGCCGTTCGGTGGTGACATCCCGCATCTGGGCCAGGAAATACCGGCCACCCGAGGCCGAAACCAGCGCGTCGACCGTCGTGACGGCGGTTCTGATGTCGCCGGCCCCGGTCCGGAACTCGGTCGCCCGCTCCAGGTGCTTGAGCTCGCCGGCGAGCCACCGGTCCCCCTCGGCCCGGGCCCGGTCGAGCAGAGCCGGGGCACTGAAGGCGGACACGACTGTTCCGATCGGGTTTTCTGCCGCGAGCATCCGGCGGGCCGACGGGTTCGCCTGCACGATGCGCAACGAGTCGTCGATCAGCACCATCGCCTCGACGGCCAGGTCGAACACGATCCCCAGCGAGGGGCCATCCTCCGCCGTCGACACGGGCAGCTGTCCGGAAGCTGTCACTGATCCCCGCCCCCACGTGCGCTGAAAGTAGCTGGATCGCTACGCATAGCCATATACCTCGGGTCGATGCGCGGTCACCACGTTCGTCGACCGTTGACCCGATGGGGGATGCCGGACGCTGACGGGAGCCGCCGCAGGACGCGGCGACACCCGTCGCGACGCAGGTCCGCCGATTGCGCCGGGCCACGACGACGAACAGCGCACCCACCAGGACGAACAGCCACCCGAGCAGCACCTGGGGCCACACCGCCACACCGGTGTCGGGCAGAGTCGCCGTCGACGTCACGTCGCCGGCGGTCGAGAGGAATCCCGCCGTTCCTGCCCCTCCCGTCGATCGATCCGCCGGGACGGCGCCACCGCCCGAGGGCGAGGTCGTCGAACCGGTCGTCCCGCCCCCCGACGGACCGTCCGCACCGGGCCCCCGCCGGATCCGGTCGCCGTGCGGTGCACGGTGCCGCTGGCGCAGGGCAGCAGCACACAGGACGATCCGCGGCTGCTGACCGTGTTCTGCAGGACGACGCCGACCGCACCGAAGTCCACCTGCACGGTGTAGGTGATCGACTGGGCCCCACTTCGATCTGCACGGCCCGGCCCGCCCCGCCGAGCTCGCACACCTGACCGGTCTCTCCAGTGGCGGCATCAGCAAGCCCATCGATCGGCTCGAGGTCGCCGACCTGGTTCGTCGGGAACGGCAGGCGGTGGCCGGGGATCAGCGCGCCGTCATCGTGGCCCACACGCATCAGGGTCGGGTGATGACCCGCCGGTTCATCGACATCTTCGACCAGCACCTGCAGGACGCGTCCGACCTGATCGACCGGATGAGCGACCTGCAACGGGAACGACGTTCCGCGAGCGAGTGATCGCCACCCCGAGCGCGCATTACGTCCGGCGATGGGCCAGCATGACCAACGTGACCCGCACCGAGTACCACCAGATCGACGCCCCCTCGCTGGGTGGCCGCTGGCAGGTCGCGGTGCACGGCCACTGGGGCCGCCCGGTGCTGTGGTTCCCGTCCCAGGACGGCAAGGAATGGGAGTTCGAGAACGCCGGCATGCTCGACGCCCTGCGGCCGGCCCTGGACGACGGCCTGATCAAGGTCTACTGCGTGCCGTCCTACGACGAGCAGTCGTGGTCGGCGACCTGGAAACCGCTGACCGACCGGGTGGCCGCCCACCAGAAGTTCGAGGACTGGATCATCTGGCACGTCGTGCCGTTCATCCGGGACACCAGCGGCGGCCGCGACGACATCGCCGTGGCCGGGCCGTCTCTCGGCGCGTTCCAGGCGGTGCTGTTCGCGCTGCGGCACGCCCACGTCTTCGGGCGGGCGGTGGCGTTGTCCGGGAATTACGACCCGTGGTCGTGGCGCGCGTGGGGCTC
>NZ_JBMDWU010000168.1:0-20967 GCF_048594385.1 Micromonospora sp.
GGGGCCCCCCCCCGGGGGGGCCCCCCGCCCGGGGGGGGGGGGGCGCGCCCCCGGGCCCCCCCGGCCCCCCCCCACGTGCCGGGGTGGTGCCGGCGGGGCATGATCGGGTCCGTGATCGACTCCTCGCTGCGCCGTGCCTCCGGTTCGCTGTTCGGGCTCGCCTACGGCGACGCGCTCGGCAAGCCGACCGAATTCCTCTCCGTCACCGAGATCCACCGTCGCTACGGCCCGGCCGGTCCACGGGAACTGGTCGGTGATCCGGTACTGGTCACCGACGACACCCAGATGGCGCTCGCGGTCGCCTGGGCGCTGCACGACGCGCCGGAGCACACCGCCGAGGCGGTCGAGCCGCTGCTGCGGCGGCGCTTCCTGGACTGGGCGGCCAGCCCGGACAACAACCGGGCACCGGGGATGACCTGCCTTCGGGCCTGCGGCGAGCTGGGCCGGGGGCTGCCCTGGCAGCAGGCGACGGTGGTCGACTCGAAGGGCTGCGGGGCGAACATGCGGGTCACCCCGGTCGGGCTGCTCGACGTCGATCCGGACATCCTCGCCGGGTTGTCCCAGCTCCAGGCCGGCCTCACCCACGGTCACCCGACGGGGCTGGCCGCCAGCGAACTGACCGCGTACGCGGTGCGGCTGCTGCGTGACGGGGCGACGCCGGCGCGACTGCCCGGCCTGCTGGCCGACCGGGCCCGCAGCCAGCGGGGCACCTACCGGGACGACTGGCTGGGCGACCTGTGGCGGCGTGCCGGTGCGGGCTCCCCGGCGCAGTTCAGCGCCGTCGGCTGGGACGAGTGCCTGTCGGCGCTGGACCGGTTGGCCGCCGCGCTGCGCCGGCCCGACGACGGCGACGACCCCTGCCGGCACACCGGTGAGGGCTGGATCGCCGAGGAGGCGCTGGTGACCGCGCTGCTGTGCGTGCTGCGGCACCCGGACGACCCGGTGGCCGCGATCGGCCGGGGCGCGAGCACCGCCGGTGACTCCGACTCGATCGCCGCGCTGGCCGGCGCGTTCCTCGGTGCGGCCCACGGGATGTCCGGCTGGCCCGCGGACTGGTCCACCCGCATCGAGTACGCCGACCAGCTCGCCACCCTCGGTGCGACCTGGGACTGACCCGCCCGCCCGGATGCCCCCCCGTCGGGGTGCCGGCCACCGTGACGGGGGTGCCGGGACGGCCGGGCCGGTGCGCTGCTCAGGCCGGGCTGCGTCGCCCGTGCAGGCGCTTCACCCGCCGCCACAGGGCCGGGTCGCAGCTACCGGCCCGGCGGGAGAAGGCGTCGGCCGGGATACGCAGCGGCTCGGCGAGATCCAGCCAGCTGTCGTGTTCGGCGTCCGGGTCCCAGTCCCGGGTGGGGATCGGCACGTGGTCGTCCCGGTCGCTCTTGTCCTGGCTGGTGATCTTCAGGACCTCCGCGCCCCGGTCGTCGGCGCGTACCACCAGGCAGGGCCGGACCTTCGAGCCGGTGCCGTCGTGGAACGGCACGTCCGCCCACCAGATGTCACCCGGCCGGGGCGTCCCGGTGGGGGTGCGGGGGCGGGGCGGCGCGGTCGGTCGGGCCCGGTCCCGGGGCGGGGTGCCCCGCTCCGGCCGGGTGCGCCCGCCGCCGCCCGACGGGCGGCCACCCCGGCGTCGCCACTCGTTCCACATCCACCCGGCGGCCACCGCCAGGACGATCAGCAGCCCCCACAGCAACCACTGCGGCATCGGTACCCCCGCCTCCCTCCCGGGCGGCCACCGCCGCCGACGTGCGGCGATCGTCGCACGCCGCGGGGCCGGCCGCCCGCCGGGCGGGGTGGGGGGAGGCCGGGGAATGTCCTACCGGCCGGGTACCGTGCTCCCGTAGCGTGATCACGGGGGAGGTTCACACGGTGTCCGGAGGCGGCAGGGTGTCGGAAGAACAGAGTCCCCAGCAGGTCAGCGCGGCCCAGGAGGCGGCGGCCGGTGGTGAGCCCACCCCCGAGGCCCGGGAGCGGCACGCCACGTTGGGTCAGGAGCTGACCGAACACCAGTACCGCTACTACGTCCTCGACGCGCCGACCATCACCGACGCCGAGTTCGACAGGCAGTTGCGGGAGCTGGAGGCGCTGGAGGCGGAGTATCCGGCGCTGCGCACCCCCGACTCGCCGACGCAGCGGGTCGGCGGCACCTTCTCCACCGACTTCACCCCGGTCACCCACGCCGAGCGGATGCTCTCGCTGGACAACGCGTTCGCCGACGAGGAGCTGGCCGCCTGGGCCGAGCGCGTCGAGCGCGACGCCGGTGGCCCGGTGTCCTACCTGTGCGAGCTGAAGGTCGACGGCCTGGCCCTCAACCTGACCTACGAGAAGGGCCGGCTGGTCCGCGCCGCCACCCGGGGCGACGGGCGCACCGGCGAGGACGTCACCGCCAACGTCCGCAGCATCCGCAGCGTGCCGGCCCGGCTCACCCCCTCCGACGAGTTCCCCGACATCCCGGAGCTGCTGGAGGTGCGGGGCGAGATCTACTTCCCGGTCGCCGGGTTCGCCGACCTCAACGCCAGCCTGGTCGAGCAGGGCAAGGCGCCGTTCGCCAACCCGCGTAACGCCGCCGCCGGCAGCCTGCGCCAGAAGGACCCCCGGATCACCGCGTCCCGGCCGCTGCGGCTGGTGGTGCACGGCACCGGCGCCCGGGCCGGCTTCCGGCCGGCCACCCAGTCCGAGTCGTACGCGGCGCTGAGGGCGTGGGGGCTGCCGACCAGCGACCGCTGGCGGGTGGTGCCCGACCTGGCCGGCGTGGCGGAGTACATCGCCCACTACGCCGAGCACCGGCACGACGTCGAGCACGAGATCGACGGGGTGGTGGTCAAGGTCGACCCGGTGCCCATCCAGGGTCGGCTCGGCTCGACCAGCCGGGCGCCCCGGTGGGCGATCGCCTTCAAGTATCCGCCGGAGGAGGTCAACACCCGGCTGCTCGACATCGAGGTCGGCGTCGGGCGGACGGGCCGGATCACCCCGTACGCGGTGCTGGAGCCGGTGCACGTGGCCGGTTCGACGGTCGCCCAGGCCACCCTGCACAACGCCCGCGAGGTGGAGCGCAAGGGGGTGCTGATCGGCGACACGGTGGTGCTGCGCAAGGCCGGCGACGTGATCCCCGAGGTGCTCGGCCCGGTGGTCGAGCTGCGTCCCGCCGACGCCCGCCCGTTCGTCATGCCCACCCACTGCCCGTCCTGCGGCACGGCGCTCGCCCCGGCCAAGGAGAGCGACGTCGACATCCGCTGCCCGAACACCCGCAGCTGCCCGGCGCAGTTGCGGGAACGGGTCTTCCACCTCGCCGGGCGGGGCGCGTTCGACATCGAGGTGCTCGGCTACAAGGGGGCCGCCGCGCTGCTGGACGCCGCGATCATCAGCGACGAGGGGGACCTGTTCGCCCTCGACGCCGCGCAGCTCGCCCGTTCGCCGTTCTTCGTCAACAAGGACGGCAGCCTCGGCACCAACGCCACCAAGCTGCTCGACAACCTCGCCGTGGCCCGGGAACGCGACCTGTGGCGGGTGCTGGTGGCGCTCTCCATCCGGCACGTCGGGCCGACCGCCGCACAGGCCCTGGCCCGGCACTTCCGCTCCGTCGAGGCGATCGAGGCGGCGGCCGAGGAGGAACTGTCCTCGGTCGACGGGGTCGGCCCGACCATCGCCGCCAGCATCACTGAGTGGTTCGCCGTCGACTGGCACCGCGACGTGGTGCGCAAGTGGGCCGAGGCGGGCGTCCGGATGGCCGAGGAGGCGGTTGACGAGGGGCCCCGCCCGCTGGAGGGCGTCACCGTGGTGGTGACCGGCACGCTCGCCGGTTTCAGCCGGGACCAGGCGGCCGAGGCGATCCAGACCCGGGGCGGCAAGGTCACCGGCTCGGTCTCCAAGAAGACCGGCTTCGTGGTGGTGGGCGACAACCCCGGTTCCAAGGCCGACAAGGCGGCCGGCCTCAAGGTGCCGGTGCTCGACGAGGACGGTTTCCGGGTGCTGCTCGACGCCGGCCCGGACGCGGCCCGCGAGGTGGCCCGGGTCGACGAGAGCTGACCGCCCGGCCCCCGGCCACCTGTACCGCTGCACCCATAGGTGACTCTTGGCCCGTATACCAACTTAGTCACGACTACGACCGATTCGCGGCTGTCGTGCGGGTCCACCGGCGCCCAGGGCGTTTCATGGTGGCAGGTGTACGGCCGGCGTACACCCTGATGGGCGTGCCCGGGAGGTGCCATGGAGACCGCCGACCCCCGCAACTCGTTCCCGGGTGGGCGGGAGGAGCCGTTCCTGGGTCTCGTCGCCGGGGTGATCGGCCTGGCCGCCCTGGTCTCCGTCGCGTCACTGGTCGACCTCGTCGACCGGCCGGGGCTGCCGGCGGCGTTCTGGACGATGGCGGTGCTCGCGGTGGGCTGCGACGCCCGCCCCTTCGTGCCCTCCGGCCGTCGGCAGACCTCCGCGGTCTTCCCGTCCACCTGCTTCACCTTCGCCATCCTGCTCGGCTGGGGCCTCGGCCCGGCGGTGCTCGTGCAGGCCGTCGCGGTCACCGTGTCCGGCGTCCGGCTGGGACACGCCCCCTGGCGGACCACCTTCAACGCCGCCCAGTACGCCTGCGCGCTCGCCGCCGCCCACCTCGTGCTCCGGCTCGGGCCGGACGGCCTGTTCGACGGCGACCGGTTGGGCTGGACCGACGTGCTCGCCGTCGGCGGCGCGACGGTCACCTGGTTCGTCGTCAACTACGGCCTGGTCAGCACCGCACTGCGGCTGCGCTTCGGCGGCCGGTGGTGGCCGGCCGTCCGGCAGGGGCTGCCGTTCGAGCTGCTCTCCACCGGATCGCTGCTGCTGCTCGCCCCCGTCCTGGTCACCGCCGCGCGGGCCAGCGCCGCGCTGATCCCGCTGGTGCTGGTGCCGCTGTTCGCGGTCTACCGGATGGCCCACCTCTCCGACGAACAGGTCCAGCTCGCCGCCCTCGACCCGCTGACCGGCCTGCCCAACCGCAAGGCGCTGCTCGCCGAGGTGGCCGAGCAGGTGCACCGGCACGCCGAGCGGGTCGCCCGGGGTGAACCGGGGGCGCAGGTGGCGCTCCTGCTGATCGACCTGGACCGGTTCAAGAACGTCAACGACGCGCTCGGCCACGCCGTCGGCGACCGGCTGCTGGTGGAGGTGGGCGCCCGACTCGCCGCAGTGGTCGGCGACCGGGACCTGCTGGCCCGGCTCGGCGGGGACGAGTTCGCCATCGTGGCCGGCGGGCTCGACGGTGTCGACGAGGCGCGTGAGCTGGCCGGCCGGGTGGTCGCCGCGCTGACCGAGCCGGTGTCGCTGGACGGCCTGCCGCTGGACGTCGGCGGCTCGATCGGCATCGCGCTCTTCCCCGACCACGGCGAGGACTACGCCACCCTGATGCGCCACGCCGACGTCGCCATGTACGACGCGAAGCACCGCAACGACACCGTCGCCGTGTACACGGCCGAGTCCGACCACAACTCCGCCGAGCGGTTGGGCCTCCTGGCCGACCTGCGGCGCGTACTGGAGAACCGGTCGGTGGCCGGGCAGACCGTGCGGGGCGGTGACGGCGCGGCGCTGCCACCCCGGCTGGCCCCCGACGACGGACCCGACCGTGCCCCGCGCCCCGACGCCGGACCGGGCCCCGGGCCCGGGCCCGGCAGCGGCATGCGCACCGGCACGGGCGTCGGCGGCAGCGGCCGGTGGTGGCTGCCCCGGCGACGCTCCCGGCCGGCCCCGGCGCACCCCGACGAGCTGCTGAACCGCATCCTCACCGGCGCCGACCCGGTCCGCCGCCACAGCACCGCCCCGGAGCACCTGCCGCCCACGCCGACCCCGGACACCGGGCCGGCGGCGACGCCCCCCGCCCCGCCGACGCCCCCCGCTCCGGCGGCCGAGGTCGGCGAGATCACCATGTACTACCAACCGCAGGTCGCCATCGCCACCGGCGAGGTGGTCGGGGTGGAGGCGCTGCTGCGCTGGCGGCACCCGCGCCGGGGAATGGTCGACCCGGAGGAGCTGATCCGGGTCGCCGAGCAGAGCGCCGTGATGCGCCTGCTCACCTACCGGGTGATCGACGACGTGGTGGCGCAGTTGGCGAAGTGGTCCGCCGCCGGCACCACGCTGCGGGCGGCGCTCAACGTCAGCGTCCGCGACCTGCACACCGGGGAGATCGTCGACCGGATCGCCGACCGGCTCGCCAGCTACGGGGTACGCCCGGACCGGCTGCAACTGGAGATCACCGAGGGGGCGCTGATGGCCGACCCCCGGCGGGTGCTCGCCACCATCACCCGGCTGCACCAGCTCGGGGTGGCCATCTCGCTCGACGACTTCGGCACCGGCTCCTCGTCGTTGCAGCACCTGCGCCGGCTGCCGCTGTCCGAGGTGAAGGTGGACCGGTCGTTCGTGCTGGGGATGGCCGGGGACGCCGACGACGCGGCGATCGTCAGGTCGACCATCGAGCTGGCCGGCGCGCTCGGCCTGCGGGTGGTCGCCGAGGGGGTGGAGGACGAGCGGACCTGGCGGCTGCTGTACGCGGCCGGTTGCGACGCCGCACAGGGCTGGTTCTACGCCCGCCCGATGCCCGCCGAGGAGTTGACCGCCTGGCTGGCCCGTTACCGGCCGCTGAGCCCCGTCCCCAGCCCGGACGCCGAGATCCCCCGCCGGCACGCCCGCTGACGGTCGCCGGCACACCCCCGGGGGGGTGGGTGGGCGGCCCCGGACCGGCCGGCGGCCCGGACGCGGGGGGAGTCGGAGGCGTCGGGTCCGGCGCAGGACAATAGACTCGCTCCGGTCACCGCGCGTCATCCCGTCGACGTCGCGGCCGGCCCACCCGCCCGCAGCAGCACAGCCACGAAGGGGGCACCGATGGCCGCCATCTCCCGCGAGGAGGTCGCGCACCTCGCGCGACTGTCGCGGCTCGCCGTCACCGAGGAGGAGCTGGACACCTTCGCCGGTCAACTGGACGTGATCCTCCAGTCGGTCGCGCAGGTCGGCGAGGTCACGGCGGCGGACATCCCGCCGACCTCCCACTCGGTGCCGCTGACCAACGTGCTCCGCGACGACGTGGTGGTGCCCGGACTGACCCCGCAGGAGGCGCTGTCGGGTGCCCCCGACGTCGCCGAGCAGCGGTTCCGCGTCCCGCGCATCCTGGACGAGGACGTGGCGTCGTGAGCGGATGTGTAGTTGACACCGGGCATGACAGGCGAACCATCGAGCCCAGTGCGCCGGCTGCCCGGGGCACCGGTGAGCGGAGCGAGGCGACGGCATGACCGACCTGACCAGAATGACCGCGACCGACCTGGCCGGGCTGGTGGCCTCGGGGGAGACCTCCGCCGTCGAGGTGACCCGGGCCCACCTGGACCGGATCGCCGCCGTCGACGACCGGGTGCACGCGTTCCTGCACGTCGACACCGAGGGGGCGCTGGCCGCCGCCCGCGCCGTCGACGAGCGCCGGGCCGCCGGTGAGCAGCTCGGGCCGCTGGCCGGGGTGCCGGTGGCGGTGAAGGACGTGCTCACCACCAAGGGCGTGCCGACCACCGTCGGCTCGAAGATCCTCGAAGGCTGGCGTCCGCCGTACGACGCGACGATCGTGCAGCGGCTGCGCGCGGCCGGCACGGTGATGCTCGGCAAGACCAACATGGACGAGTTCGCGATGGGTTCCTCCACCGAGTACTCGGCGTACGGCCCGACGCACAACCCGTGGGACACCGACCGGATCCCGGGCGGCTCGGGTGGGGGCAGCGCCGCCGCGCTGGCCGCGTACGAGGCCCCGCTGGCCATCGGCTCCGACACCGGCGGTTCGATCCGCCAGCCCGGCGCGGTGACCGGCACCGTCGGCGCGAAGCCCACCTACGGCGGCACCTCCCGGTACGGCCTGGTCGCGTTCTCCTCCTCGCTGGACACCCCCGGCCCGTGCGCCCGGACCGTGCTCGACGCGGCGCTGCTGCACCAGGTCATCGGCGGGCACGACCCGCGCGACTCCACCTCCATCCCGCAGCCGGTGCCGGACGTGGTGGCCGCCGCGAAGCTCGGTGCGACGGGCGACCTGACCGGGGTGAAGCTCGGCATCGTCAAGGAGTTCACCGGTGAGGGCGCGGAGCCGGGTGTGATGGCCGCGTTCCGCGAGTCGGTGGACACCCTGGCCAAGCTGGGTGCCGAGATCGTCGAGGTGTCCTGCCCGCACTTCCGGTACGCGCTGCCGGCGTACTACCTGATCGCGCCGAGCGAGTGCTCCTCCAACCTGGCCCGGTTCGACGGGGTCCGGTTCGGTCTGCGGGTCGGTGACGACGGCAACCGGTCGCTGGAGGAGGTCATGTCGCTGACCCGGGAGGCCGGTTTCGGCGCCGAGGTCAAGCGCCGGATCATGGTCGGCACGTACGCGCTGTCGTCGGGCTACTACGACGCCTACTACGGGCAGGCGCAGAAGGTCCGTACCCTGATCACCCGCGACTTCACCACGGCGTTCGAGCAGGTCGACGCGCTGATCTCGCCCACCACGCCGTTCGTGGCGTTCCCGATCGGGGCGCGCACCGCCGACCCGTACCAGATGTACCTGGCGGACCTGTTCACCATCCCGACGAACCTGTACGGCGGGCCGGGCATCTCGGTGCCGTGCGGCCTGTCCGAGGGGCTGCCCGTCGGTCTGCAGGTGATGGCCCCGACGATGGCCGACGACCGGATGTACCGGATCGCCGCCGCGCTGGAGTCCGTGGTCGGCACGTTCACCCCACCGGCACTGTGAGGCTGGAGTTCAGATGACGACGACACTGCCCGCGTACGACGAGGTCGTTGCGCGTTACGAGCCGGTGATCGGCCTGGAGACCCACGTCGAGCTGGGCACGAACACCAAGATGTTCTGCGGCTGCCCGACCGACTTCGGTGGCGAGCCCAACACCCGGGTCTGCCCGGTGTGCCTGGGCCTGCCCGGCTCGCTGCCGGTGGCCAACAAGGCGGCGATCGAGGCGACCATCCGGATCGGCCTGGCGCTGAACTGCTCCATCGCGCAGTGGTGCCGGTTCGCCCGGAAGAACTACTTCTACCCGGACATGCCGAAGGACTTCCAGATCAGCCAGTACGACGAGCCGCTGTGCTCCGACGGCTACCTGGACGTCGAGGTCGACGGCGAGTTGGTGCGCATCGGCATCGAGCGGGTGCACCTGGAGGAGGACACCGGCAAGACGCTGCACGTCGGCGGGGCCACCGGCCGCATCCACGGCGCGACCGAGTCGCTCGTCGACTACAACCGGGCCGGCATCCCGCTGGTGGAGATCGTCACCAAGCCGGTCCCCGGCACCGGTGCACTCGCCCCCGAGGTCGCCAAGGCGTACGTGACCGAGCTGCGGGACGTGCTGCGCTCGCTGGGCGTCTCCGACGTCCGGATGGAGGAGGGGTCGCTGCGCTGCGACGTCAACACCTCCCTCAACCTGCCGGGGCAGGAGTGGGGCACCCGCACCGAGACCAAGAACGTCAACTCGTTGCGGTCGGTGGAGCGGGCGGTCCGCTCGGAGATCCTGCGCCAAGCGTCGGTGCTCGACGCGGGTGGCCGGATCACCCAGGAGACCCGGCACTTCCACGAGGACACCGGGGACACCACGCCGGGCCGGTCCAAGGAGACCGCCACCGACGACCGGTACTTCCCGGAGCCGGACCTGGTGCCGCTCGCCCCGGACACCGCCTGGGTGGCCGAGCTGAAGGCGGCCCTGCCGGAGCTGCCCCGGCTGCACCGTCGCCGGCTCCAGGAGCAGTGGGGCCTGTCCGACCTCGACATGCAGTCGGTGCTCAACGCCGGTGCGGTCGAGCTGATCGAGGCGACCGTGGCGGCCGGCACCACCCCGGCGGCGGCCCGCAAGTGGTGGCTGGGTGAGCTGTCCCGCCGGGCCAACGAGACGGGTGTCGAGCTGGCCGACATCGGGGCCACCCCGGCGCAGGTGGCCGAGCTGCAGGGGCTGGACGACGCGGGCAAGCTCAACGACAAGCTGGCCCGGACGGTGCTGGAGGGCGTGGTCGACGGCGAGGGATCGCCCACCGAGATCATGACCAACCGGGGTCTGGAGGTGGTCTCCGACACCGGCGCGCTCACCGCCGCCGTTGACGAGGCGATCGCCGCCAACCCGGGCATCGCCGACAAGATCCGCAGCGGCAAGGTCGCGGCGGCCGGCGCGCTGGTCGGCGCGGTGATGAAGGCCACCCGTGGCCAGGCCGACGCCAAGACCCTCCGTGATCTGATCCTGGAGCGCCTCGGCGTCCAGGGCTGACCCGAGCGGGCCGGAGCCGAGGCTTCCCGCCCGCGACCGGCGAGGGCCGCCGTCGTGACCCGACGGTGGCCCTCACCCCTTCCCCCGGGGTACGCGCGCGATCCGCGCGACCCCCCACCGAGGGCGTCAACGGCGACGCCCGGATGGAGTTGCCGTGAACGAGCACGACCTCGACGTCCTCGACGAGATCCAGCGGCGGGTGCTGTGGCTCGCCACCCGGATCGTGGACGCGGCCAACCACGACCGGGACACCGGCGACGGGGTGAAGGTCGGCGGGCACCAGGCGTCGAGTGCCTCCCTGGTCACCGCGATGACCGCGCTGTGGTTCGCCCACCTGGACGCCGAGGACCGGGTGGCGGTCAAGCCGCACGCCTCCCCGGTGTTCCACGCGATCCAGTACCTGCTGGGCAACCTGGACCGGTCGTATCTGACGAGGCTGCGGGCGCGGGGTGGGCTGCAGTCGTACCCGTCGCGGACCAAGGATCCGGACGCGGTGGACTTCTCCACCGGCTCCGTCGGGTTGGGCGCGGCGGCCCCGCTGTTCGCCGCGGTGACCCGCCGCTACGTCGACGCCCACTTCGGGGCCCGCCCGCACTCCCGGTTCGTCGCGTTGATCGGTGACGCCGAGTTGGACGAGGGCAACATCTGGGAGGCGGTCGCCGACCCGGCCACCACCGGTCTGGGCAACGTGATGTGGCTCGTCGACTTCAACCGGCAGTCGCTGGACCGGGTGGTGCCCGGCATCCGGATCGACCAGTGGCGCGGGCAGTTCGAGGCCGCCGGCTGGCACGTCGTCGAGGTCAAGTACGGCCGCCGGCTCGCGCAGGCGTACGCCCGGCCGGGTGGGGCGGCGCTGCGTGACTGGATCGACCGGATGCCCAACGAGCAGTACCAGTCGCTGTTCGGGCTGACCGGGCCGGCGCTGCGGCAACAGTTCCTGGACGGCGCGCCCGACGGCATCGCCGGGTTCATCGCCGACCTGACCGACGAGGAGTTGGCCCCGCTCGTCACCGATCTGGGCGGGCACGACCTGGCGGCGATGCTCGACGCGTACGCCCAGTGCGACGCGGTGACCGACCGGCCCAGCGTCGTCTTCGCGTACACCGTCAAGGGGTGGGGGTTGCCGATCGCCGGTAACCCGCGTAACCATTCGGCGTTGCTGTCCACCGCGCAGGTCGACGCGCTGCGGGCGGAGCACGGCCTGACCGCCGCGACGGAGTGGGACCGGCTCGACCCGGCGAGCCCGGCCGGCATCCGGGCCGGCGCGCGCCGGGAGGCGCTGGCCCGCGCTCCCCGGCACCGGTCGCTGGGGGTCACCGTCCCGGAAACCACCGGGGTACGCACCCACAAGCCGGTCTCCACCCAGGAGGTCTTCGGCCGGGTGCTGGTGGAGCTGGCCCGGGACCCGCAGGTGGCGCCCTACCTGGTCACCACGGCGCCGGACGTGGCGACCTCCACCAACCTGGCCGGGTTCATCAACAAGACCGGGGTGTTCGCCCCGACGGAGCGGCGGTCCTGGTCGCAGGACCGGATGCTGCGCTGGACGGAGACCCCCGCCGGGCAGCACATCGAGCTGGGCATCTCCGAGATGAACCTGTTCCTGCTGCTGGGCCAGCTCGGCCTGTCCTGGGACCTGTCCGGGCAGCCGCTGCTGCCGGTCGGCACGGTCTACGACCCGTTCGTGCTGCGCGGGCTGGACGCGTTCCTCTACGGCACCTACTCGGGTTCCCGGTTCGTGGTGGCCGGCACCCCGTCGGGGGTCACCCTGGCCCCCGAGGGCGGTGCCCACCAGTCCACCATCACCGCCTCCGTCGGCCTGGAACTGCCCGGCGTCACCTTCTGCGAACCGGCCTACGCCACCAGCCTCGACTGGCTGCTCTGCGACGCGCTCGGGCAGATCGTGCAGGGTTCGGCGCCGGCCGCCACCGCGGCGCCCACCGAGGACGGGGCGTACTACTTCCGGTTGAGCACCCGCCCGCTGGACCAGACGCCGTTCGAGGCGGCCCGGGCCCGCCTCGGCGACGCGGTGCTGCGCCGGCAGGTGGTCGCCGGGGCGTACCGGCTGGTGGACGCGCACCAGGCGTACCCGCAGCTGGCCGACGCGCCGGTGGTGACCCTGGCCGCCTCCGGGGCGGTGCTGCCGGAGACGCTGGCCGCCGCCGCCGAGCTGGCCGAGGAGGGCATCGCCGCGCACGTGGTCGACGTGACCAGCCTGGACCGGCTCTACCGGGCCTGGCAGCGCACCCTGCGCCAGGGCGTGCGTACGGCGACCGTGCCGAGCGTGCCGGGGGCGTTGCGGGCGGCCTTCGGGGACCGTGCCCCGCTGGTGACCGTGCACGACGCCGCCTCGCACGCGATGGCCTGGCTCGGCTCGGCGCTCGGGGTGCCGGCGGTGCCGCTGGGGGTGGACGAGTTCGGCCAGTCCGGCAGCGTCCGCGAGCTGTACGAGCTGCACGACCTGCTCCCCGGCAGCATCGTCAACGCCGCCCTGGCCGCCCTGTCGTTGCGTTGACCGCTGCCCCGCCTCTCCCTCCCTGCCCCGCCTGGTCTACCTGGCCTGATCTGCCTGGCCTGGTCTGCCCGGGGCCCGGCCTGCCCGGCGCCGGCGTCGTGCCCCGCCATCCACCGGCGGAACGCGTCGCTGATCTGATCACTCTCCGTTCGTTTCGTGACGGGCGCTGGTTGTGGTCACCCTCAGTGTTCGACGCGGCAGGTCCCATGACTCAGGTACGCATCCTTTGCTCTGCTGCCATGGCGGCGACAAGGCGTTGGCCAGGGGAAATGTCGATTACTGTCGGCGGCGTCGAGCTTCGGTGCCATGACGCAAGGTGACTGTCGCCGTCAGGGCAGCAGAGCAAAGTCTCCGAGTGTGGGTAGGCGGGTGCGGCGTGGAGGTCACCTTCGGTGACGTCGGGCGGAGGGTGGGCCCCGGTGACGCGGGCGCAGCCGCGAGTCCCGGCCCGACGGTCGAGGCGCGGCCACGGCCGCCGGCTCTGCGCTGCCGGCCACGCATGGGCCGCCTGCCCGCCGCCGCCCTGGCCGCCCTGCCGTTGCGCTGACCGCAGGCGGATCAGCCGGTCGGGCTGGGGGTCGGCGAGGTGGGGGTCGGGCCGGTCCCGGAGGGGGACGGGGACTCCGAGCCGCCCCGGGTCGGGGTGGGGGTGACCGGGACGTCGGCGCCCTTCGCCGGATCGCGGATCACGTGCCGTTCCAGGTTCACCTGGGCCTGCCCGGTGCCGCCGACGGTGATGTCGTCGTAGGCCTGGAGCAGCTTCTGCTGGTCGAAGTAGAGCACCGACATCGACAGCGGAGTCGGCTTCTCACCCTCCAGGCCACGCAGCCCGGCACCACCGGTCGAGCCCTCCACCATCAGCTGGGTCGGCTGCTGGCCGTCCACCTGCGGCAGCTTCGAGATCTGCCGGGCGTGGGTGTGCCCGGCCAGCACCAGCGGGCAGGTGCCCGAGAGCGGACCGGCCGAGGCCGGATCGTGCACCAGCGCGATGTTCACCGGTCGCGGCGAGTCGCGGACCGTGGTGGCGAGCGTCTCGCCGGCCCCGATCACCTGGTTGGCGACCTGCGCGGTGAGCCCGCTGCCGGCCGGGGAGGTCTCCTTGTCCGGGGTGAACCGGGGGTCGCCGATGCCGGCGATGGTCAGGCCGGCGACGGTGGTGGTCGAGTTGTTCAGCACGACCGCGTTCGGTTGCCGGGCCACCGCCGCCGCCGTTCGGGGTGAGTCGTGGTTGCCCCGGATGTAGACGTACGGCTTCTTGAGCAGCCCGATCGAGCCGACGTACGACGCCTCGGGTTCGCTGCCCCAGTCGGTCAGGTCGCCGGTGTCGATCACCACGTCGATGCCGAACTGCTCGACCACGGTGCGGATGAGCTGCCAGCCCGTCGGGTTGAGGTGCATGTCGGACACGTGCAGCACCCGGGTGGTGCCCGGCGCCGGTTCGTACACCGGCAGCGCCGAGACGGTGGTGTAGAGCTGGCTGACGTTGCCGACCAGCCGCTGCAACTGCTCGGCGTAGCGGCTGTAGTCGTTGGCGATCCGCCGCGCGTCACCGACGATCGCCGGGGCGTTGACCAGCAGGCCCTCGTAGCGGGGCTCCTCGATGGCCTGCGGGCGGACGGTGCCGGCCGCCAGGCCGAGGCTGCCGGCGGTGACCGCCAGGGCCACCCCGCCGGCCCAGGCGGTCCGCCGGGTGTCCCGGAAGACCAACGCGGCCAGCAGCAGGGTGACCAGCACGGCCGCCCCGAGGGTACGCAGACCGAGCCGTAGCACCCCGTTGCGGACGTCGGTCACCGCCGACTGGCTGGCCCGGCTGATGCTGGCCGGGTCGTCGATCAACGCCTCGGTCTTGCGCTGGTCCAGCGCGCCGAGCCCGACCGTCAGGTGGGTGGGGCCCTGGTGACTGTCGAGCTGGAGCGCGCCCAGCGGGGGGATGTCGACGGTGGTGCCGCCCCGCACCGCCGGTGCGAGGGTCAGGTCGGCGCGGAACGGGCCGATGTCGGTGCTGACCCGGCCACCGGCGAACACGCCGATGACCGTCCCGGTCAGGGCGACCAGCAGCACCGCCAGCACCACGCCGGCCCGTCGGGCCCGGGTCGACCGCAGGGCCGACCACCAGGTCCGCCAGCGTCGCTCACGCCGGGCGGGGAGATCCCTCTCCCCGGCTCCGCGTTGCTCGTTCTCCTGACCGCCCATGATGAGATTCTGACCTGCCCCGTGAAAGATCTTGGCAAACCCGACAGACGGGCGGCCGATCCGCCCGTTACCTGCCCGGCTGTCCGGCCCGTCGGCGTGTCGTCAGCTCCGGCCGGCCCCGCCGTCGGCGAAGACCAGTCGCAGCAGCCGGTCGTCCTCCGGGGTCGGCTGACCCCGCCCGTCGTGGTTGGAGGTGGAGACCCAGAGCGAACCGTCCGGGGCAGCGGCTACCGCCCGCAACCGACCGTACTTCTCGGTGAGCAGTTCCCGGGGCGCGCCGAGCACCGTGCCGGCGTCGGTCAGTTCCACCAGCCAGATCCGCTCGCCGCGCAGGCAGGCGGCGGCCAGCAGCCGACCCGTGGCCGCCAGCCCCGAGCAGGACGCCTCGTCGGTGCCCCACTGCACGACCGGATCGACGAACCTGCCGTCGCCGGCCTGCCCCTCCACCGTCGGCCAGCCGTAGTTCGCGCCCTTGTCGATCTTGTTGATCTCGTCCCAGGTGTTCTGCCCGAACTCGGTGGCGTACATCCGTTTCCCGGCGTCCCAGGCCAGACCCTGCACGTTACGGTGCCCCAGCGACCAGACCGGCGAGCCGGGGAAAGGGTTACCCGCCGCCGGCTTGCCGTCCGGGGTGATCCGCAGGATCTTGCCGGCCAGGCTGGCCTTGTCCTGGGCGGCGCCCCGGTCACCGGCGTCGCCGGTGCTGACGTAGAGCTGCCCGTCCGGGCCGAACGCCAACCCGCCGCCGTTGTGGTTGCCGGACTTCGGGATGCCCGTCAGGACCGGCGTGGGGGTGCCGCCCAGCGTCAACCGGGCCACCCGGTTGTCCTGCTCGGTGGTGTAGTAGACGAAGACCGTCCGGTCCTGCGCGTACGCCGGGGAGACGGCGATGCCGAGCAGGCCCGCCTCGCCGGACGCGGCCACCCCCGGCACGGTCTGCGCCGGGGTGACGGTCAACCCCCGTGGCCCCGACTCGGGGCCGACCTTGAGGATCCTGCCGCTGTCCCGCTCGGTGACCAGCGCCGCCCCGTCGGGCAGGAAGGCGATGCCCCACGGCACCCGCAGCCCCTTCGCCAGCACCGTGGCCACCACCTGCTGCTCGGGGGTGTTCGCCGACGCCGACGGGGTCGGCAGGTTGGGGGGCTCACCGGCCGGATCGGGCTCCGGCGGGCCGAAACTGCACCCGCTCAGCAGCAGCGCGGCACCGGAGGCCGCCAGGGCCGCGCGGACCCGGACGGTGCGGGGGTACGGGAGACGGGCGCTCACCCGCCCCAGCCTAGCCCGCGAATCCCGGTCGGCCGGGCCACCGGGGACGGCGCACCGGCCGGTGACCGCCTCAGCGGGCCCGCAGGGCCAGCAGCGCCACGTCGTCCTCGCGCCGGTGACCGGTGCCGAGCAGCAGGTCACACAGGTCGGCGGCGGGCCGGACGCCGGCGGCGGCGACCCGCGCGCACAACTGGGCCATCCCCTCGTCGATCGACTGGTCCCGCCGCTCCACCAGCCCGTCGGTGTAGAGCAGCAGGGTGTCCCCGGGGGCGAGCAGCACCCGTGCCCCGGTGCGCGGGGTCGGCCGGGTCAGCCCCAGCAGCGGCTCCCACCGGCCGTCGAGCAGCCGTACCGTGCCGTCGGCGGTGACCAGCAGCGGCGCGGGATGACCGGCGTTGCACCAGGTGACCGCCACCCCGCCCGGGACCGGCCGCAGCCGGGCCAGCACCGCCGTGGCGGCGGTCGGGATGCGCAGGCCCGAGATGGTGGCGTCCAACCGCCGCATCAGCTCCTCGACCGGGTCGTCCCGGCCGAACGCGTTGCCCCGCACCAGGTTGCGCAGCTGCCCCATGGTCGCGGCGGCCTCGATGTCGTGGCCGGCGACGTCGCCGATCGCCGCCACCAGGTCGCCGTCGGGCTGGACGAAGGCGTCATACCAGTCGCCGCCCACCTCCACCCGGTCGGCGGCCGGCTGGTAGCGGGCCGCCAGCTCCACCCACGGGCTCTGCGGCAACTGCGGCAACATGCTGTGCTGCAGCACCTCGGCGACGTGCCGCTGCTCGCCGTGGATCCAGCCGTTACCGACCGCCTGCCCGGCGCGGCGGCCGATCTCCAGCGCGGTGCCCAGGTCGTCGTCGTCGAAGGCCCGCCGGCCGGGGCCGTTGACCAGGGTCACCGCGCCCATGATCGTGCCCCGGCCCGGGGCCGGCACCGGCACGGTCAGGTGCGAGGCGAAACCCAGCCGTTCGGCGAGGTCCACCAGTTCCGGGGCGTCGCTGGCCCGCCGGACCTCGTCCAGGTCGGCCACGCCGCGCAGCACCGGCTGGCCCGTCCGTAGCACCGTCCGGGTGACCGAGGCGGGGCCGAGCCGGCGCAGCGCGACCTCGCCGAACCGGGTGATGTCGGCAGCGCGGGCCGGGTCGCGGTGCACGGCGGTCACCCAGCGGGGCGCGCCGCCCTGGTCGATCAGGGTCACCATCGCCCAGTCGGCCAGCCGGGGCACCACCGCGTCGGCCAGCCGCCCCACCGCCGTTTCCACGTCGAGCGTGCCGGTCAGCTCCTCGCTGAGCGAGGCGAGCAGGTTCAGCCGCTCGTGTGCCTGCTCGACCAGCCGGCGGGCCGCCTCGGCCGCGTCCAGCGCGATCCGCAGCCGCAGCTCCGAGGAGCAGGCCGCCGCCAGGTCGGCAAGCGTCCGTAGCTGCGCCTTCGTCCAGGCCCGGGGCTTGCTGTCGATCGCGCACAGCGAGCCGAGCACCCGGCCGTCCAGGTCGGTCAGCGGCATCCCGGCGTACGCGACGACGCCCAGCTCCGGCACGGCCAGGTTGTCCCGCACCCGGGGGTAGAGCCGGGCGTCCGGCAGCACCAGCGGGATCTCGGTGTCGATCACGTGCTGGCAGAACGAGTGGCTCAGCGGGGTCTGCCGGCGGGCGGCCCACGGCTCGGGTAGCCCGACCGCGCCGGGGAAGAACTGCCGGGTCTCGGTGACCAGCGAGACCAGCGCCACCGGCACGTCGAGCAGGTCGCTGACCAGCCGGGCGAACCGGTCGAACGCCTCGTCCGGTGTGGCGTCCAGGCCGGTCTCGGTCAGCGACCGCAGTCGGGCCGGATCGGCCAGCGCGGCGATGTCCAGGTCCGGCCCTGCGGTGCGCTCGGTCATCGACCACCTGTCTGCCGTGATGGGGAGGACACCGTTCGGCGTTCCGACCCCCGGTTATACCCGTCCCGCCCGACCGTCACCCGTGGCCGTGGGCGTCGTCGCCCGGTACGGCGTCGTCCCCCGGCCCGTCGGCGGCCCCCGCCCGCCGGAGGGCTATCGTCGGCACGCGTGAAGGTATGGATTCCGCACCCCGAAGGGGTCGAGCTGCTCGGTGCCGTCCCGGCTGGTGTCACGGTACAGCCGTGGACCGACCCCGCGAATCCGCCCGGCGACCCGGCCGACGTCCGGTTCTGGGTGCCGCCGTTCCTGGCCGGGGTGGACACCACGGCGATGCTGGACCGGCTGCCCGACGTGGCGGTGGTGCAGCTGCTCTCCGCCGGGGCGGACGCCTGGACGGGCCGGGTGCCCGCCGGGGTCACCCTCTGCGACGCCCGAGGGGTGCACGACGCCGGTACCGCCGAGTGGGTGGTCACCGCGATCCTCGCCCAGCTGCGCGGTTTTCCCGAGCTGGCCCGCGCCCAGGCCCGCCGGGAGTGGGCGTACGACCGGGTCGCGCCGACCGACGAGCTGACCGGTAAGCGGGTGCTGATCGTGGGGGCCGGGTCGATCGGCGCGGCGGTCCGGGCCCGGCTGGCCCCGTTCGACGTCACCTTCACCCTGGTCGCCCGGACCGCCCGGCCGGACGAGGGGGTGCACGCGGTGACCGAGCTGCCGCGCCTGCTGCCGGAGGCCGACGTGGTGGTGCTGCTGGTGCCGCTGACCGATGCCACCCGGGGGCTGGTCGACGCCGCGTTCCTGGCTGCCATGCCGGACGGGGCGCTGCTGGTCAACGCCGCCCGGGGCCCGGTGGCGGACACGGCGGCGCTGGTCGAGGAGCTGACGTCGGGGCGGCTGCGGGCGGCGTTGGACGTGACCGACCCGGAGCCGCTGCCGGCCGACCATCCGCTCTGGGAGCTGCCGAACGTGCTGCTCACCCCGCACGTGGCCGGTTCGGTACGCGGGCTGCTGCCCCGGGCGTACCGGCTGGTGGGGGAGCAGGTGCGCCGGTTCGTCGCCGGGTCACCGCTGGTCAACACGGTGGCCGACGGCTACTGACCCGGGCGGGGCCGACCTGCCGGCGGGGGTGCCCCGGCTCAGCGTGCGTCCGGTAGGGCCTGCCCGGTGACCGCGACCAGCCGGGGCAGGTCGACGCCCCGGACGGCGGGCAGTGGCAGCTGGTGTCCGTCGGTGAGCCGGACGACGGCCCGGCCGCGCGGGTCGGTGGCCAGCTCGACGACCTGCTCCCAGGGGATGCGCCGGCCCCCGGCGAGCGCCCGCAGCCGCAGCTCGCGCGGGTCGGCGTCGGTACCGGAGCGCCAGGCCCAGACCGCGACGGTCAGCGGGACCAGCAGCACCGGCAGCAGGTACCACCGGGCGGCGGCCAGGGGCAGCGCGCCGATGGTGGCGATGACGGCCGCGACCAGGATGGCCTGGTTGTGCCGGAAGCGGATGGTGTCGGCGCGACTCACCCCCCGATGATTCCACCCGGGGCCGGGGCGGCACCGGGCGGGCGGCGGACCGGCCGCGACCGGTGCTATCCGGTGATGTAGGTCACGACCGGAGGGCATAACCGGGAGGATGGTGCCTCGTTGAACCGCTAACCCTCCGCCGCACCGCGCCGTGTCCCCCTCACGAAGGTGACCGCCGTGACCGTCGCCCGCCCCCTCCGCCGTCCACCGTCCGCACCCGTGGTGCTGACCCTGCTGGTCGCGTTCCTCCTCATCGCCGCCGCCCTGGTCGACGCCGTCGCGCCGCTGGCCGCCACCACCATGGCCGGCGCGGGCGGCTGTGCCGTGGCCGCCGCCCGGCGGCTCCGCCTCCCCGCCAGCGACGGGCCGGACCGTCGCGTCCGGCGTCGCCGGGCCGCCGTCCTGCTCACCGTCGCGGCGGCCGTGGTCGGGACGACCGTGGCGGTGCTACCGCTGGCACCGGCGTTCCACCGGGCCGAGGTCGCGGCGGTCGGGCTCGGCGCCGCCACGCTCGTCTACGCGCTCGGCCTGCTCCTGCTGCCCGGCCACTCCCGGCTGATGCCCCGGGCCCGGTGGCGGCGCGGCGTCGACATTATCGGCCTCGGCACCGCCCTGCTCTTCGCCGGTTGGGTGCTGGTCCCGCCCGGCCCGGTGCCCCCGGTGGTCCGGGTGGTCACCGTCGTGGGCGCGGGTGTCCTGGCCGGGCTGTTGGTGGGCGCGCTGGCCGGGCACCGTCGCCACCCCAGTGCGGCCCGGTGCCGGCTCGGCGTGGCGGCGGTCCTGCTCGGCCTGGCCGACCTGGTGGTGCTGCTGGCCTACCGGGCCCCCTCGGTGGCCCTGCCGACCGCGGTGCCGCTGCTGGTCGGCGGGGCCCTGCTGACGGCTGCCGGGATGACCCGGGCCGCGGCGGGCGACCCGGCGGTGCCGACCGGCCCGTCGCCGGCCTGGCCCCGGGTGACCGCACCGGCGGCGGTGGCGACCGTGGCGGCGGCCGGCCACCTGGCGTTCGTCGGCGGCTTCACCCCGACCGCCGTCCTGCTGGGGCTGGCGGTGATCCCGCCGCTGGTGGCCCGGGAGTTCATCTCCGTCACCGACCAGCGGCGGTGGGCCGGGCGGCTGGCCGCCCGCGAGGCGTACTTCCGCACGCTGGTCGCCGGCGGTCGTGACCTGGTCCTCGTCCTCGACGACGAGTTGCGGGTGCGCTGGCTCTCGGCGGCCGGGGAACGCTGGTTCGGGCTGCGTCAGGAGGCGGTGTGCGGGCGGCCGCTGGCCGACCTGCTGCATCCGGACGACGCGCCGGGCGTCCTGACCCGGCTGGCCGGGCGGCCGGGCAACGCCGCCGCGCCGCTGCCTGGCGATGCCGCCGCGCTGCTGCCTGGCGAT
>NZ_JBMDWU010000169.1:0-12555 GCF_048594385.1 Micromonospora sp.
GGGGGGCCGCCCCCACGGGGGGGGGGGGGCCCCCCCCCCGGGGGGGGGGGGGGGGCGGGGGCCCCCCCCCCGGCCGGCCATCTTCCAGGAGGTCTTCGCCCGATGCAGCGGCCCCGGATCAAGGGCATCCACAAGCCGGTACGGCTCCACCCGACCCTGATCAACATCGGCGGTCGGCAGCTGGGGATCGGCGCGGAGATCGACGACGAGGACGGCAGCCTCTGGGAGCTGCTGCGCCTGATGGACGGCACCCGGACCCGGGCGGAGATCGTCGCCGCGCTGCTCGACGTACGCCCGGAGATGGCCGCCGAGGACGCGACCGACGCGATGCAGACGATCATCGACGCCGGGTACGTGGAGGATGCCGCCGCGCCGCCCCCGCCCGAGCTGAGCCCAGCGGAGATCGACCGCTACGACCGGGCATTCACCTACCACGCCTGGGTGGATCTCACCCCGCGCACCTCCCGCTACGAGGTGCAGGCCCGGCTCAAGGCGGGCCGGGTGGTGGTGCTGGGGCTCGGCGGCTCCGGGTCGGCGGTGGCCGCCTCGCTGGTGGCCGCCGGGGTGGGCACGGTGCACTGCGTCGACTTCGACGTGGTCGAGGCGGGCAACCTGACCCGGCAACTGCTCTACACCGAGGACGACATCGGCGCCGCCAAGGTGGACACCGCGGTGGCCCGGCTGCGCCGGATGAACCCCCACGTCACGGTCACCGGCGAGGAGGCCCGGGTCGACTCGACGCAGGACGTGGCGGCGTTGATGCGCGACCGCGACCTGCTGGTGCTCTGCGCCGACCAGCCCCGGCACGCCATCCGGGAGTGGACCAACCGGGCCGCCCTGGCCACCGGCACCCCCTGGATGCTCGCCCAGTACGCGGGCCCGATGGCGGTGATCGGTCTCTTCGTGCCCGGTCAGACCTGCTGCGAGGCGTGCCTGCCGAGCGTCACCGACCGGCTGCGTGAGGAGCACGGCACCGAACCGGAGGAGTTGTTCGAATTCACCGGGCACGCGGTGATCGCCCCCACCGCCAACCTCACCGGGCACCTGGCCGCCCTCGACGTCGTCTACCACCTCGCCGGCATCCCGACGACCACCCGGGGCCGGATGTTCCACCTGAGCCTGACCGACCTGACCTACCACTCCGTGGTCAACCCCCGGCCCGGCGTCAAGTGCGACACCTGCGGCTGGTTCCAGGAGGAACGGTGACCGTGCTCGGGTTGGACAGCCACCCCGCGGTGACGCACCTGGTGGTCCGCCAGGAGGAGGACGACGAGTACGTCGTCGGCGACCTGACCAGCGGGAACTTCGTGGTGGTGCCCGAGGTGGGGGCGCGGCTGGTCGCGTTGTTCGCCGCCGGCCGGACCGTCGCCGAGGCCGCCGACGAGGTGGAACGCGAGACCGGTGAGCCGGTCGACGCGCTGGACTTCGTCGAGGTGCTCGTCGAGGCGGGCATCATCCGGCCGCAGAACGACGGTGGGCCGCCGCCGACGCAGGCCCGCCCCTGGTCGGTGTCGCGCATCCCGGCCCGGCTGGTCCGGCCGCTGTTCGGCCGGGTGGCCTGGACGGTGTACGTCGGCGCGCTGGTCGCCACCCTGGCGATGTTCGTCGCCGAACCGTCCCTGCTGCCGACCTACGAGGACACCTTCATCTTTCCCGACGTGGTGCTCAGCCTGCTGATCACCAATGTCACGGTGGCCCTGCTGACGGTGGTGCACGAGGCGTGGCACGCGTTCGCCGGGGCGGCCGTCGGCGTCCGGTCGCAACTGCGGTTGGAACGCCGGGGGATCTTCCCGGTGCTGGAGACCGACCTGACCGGGCTCTGGGCGTTGCCGCCGGAACGCCGCTACGGCCCCTTCCTCGCCGGCATGGCCATCGACGGGATCCTGCTGTTCGCCGCCGTCGCCCCACGGTTCGCCTGGTCGCGGGGCTGGCTGGAACTGCCGCCGGGAATGGTGCGGTTCCTCGCCATGGTGGTGTTCAGCCAGGCCGTCAAGCTGGCCTTCCAGACGCTCGCCTATCTGCGCACCGACATGTACCTGGTGATGGCCACCGCGACCGGCTGCCGCAACCTGCACGAGGTGACCCGGCTCAGCCTCAAGAAATGGGTTCGCCGGCTGACCCCGGCCGAAAGCACCGTGCTGCGTGACGCGCACGCCCGGGATCTGCGGGTGTCCCGCTGGTACCGGTTGTTGTATGTCGCCGGGGTCATCTGGATGGTCTGGTTCGCCATCCATTTTCTGCTACCGGGGGCGAAAGTGACCCTGGGGTGGGCCGCCGGAGTGCTGACCGGCGCACCGTTCGGCAGTGCCTACTGGTGGGAGGGAATTGCGCTGGCGGCTTTCGCCTCACTCAACATCCTGCTGCCGCTAGGGGTGATCGTGCGTAATCGTTACCGCGCCGGAAGGTTGGCCACGTGAACCGCAGATGGCTCGGCCCGGTGGTCAGCGTGGTGGTCACCGTGCTCAGTGTGGCGACCATGTCCAGCCTCGGGGTGGGGGTGTTGGTCAACCTGTTCGGCGGGGACGCCGCGCTGCCCTGCGACCGGCTCCCGGGCACGGCGCAACCGTTCGAGGGCGACCGGCACATCGCGTACGAGGGGGCGCCGCACGAGCCGTACCGGACACTCCCGCCGACGTCGGGGCCGCACTCGCCCCGGGTGGTCGTGCCGGGCATCTACCGCGACGCGGTGCCGGAGGAACTCCAGGTGCACGCGTTGGAACACGGCCACGTGCTGGTGCAGTACGCCCCGGACGTCCCGCCGGGCGACGTCGAGAAGCTGGAGCGGCTCGGTCGCCGGCATCCCCGTGACGTGGTGGTGGCCCCCTACCCGGCGCTGGGTCACGGCATCGGGTTGACCGGCTGGCAGCGGCTGGACCGCCTGGACACCCTCGACGAGCGGGCGGTCGAGGAGTTCGTCGAGCGGATCGCCGGCCGCTACGACCACTCCTGGCAGCACGGGGCGACCGACTGCGTGCCGGGCTGACCGGCGGTGGCGGGTGGCGCGGCGCACCGGCCAAAGGGTGGCGCGGGGCCGCCGGGCTGGGCAGCATAGGTGCCATGGACTACGAATACGCGCCGCTGCGGTTGCCGCCGAATGTCGACAGGTTGACCGCCGCGGCGCAGCTGGCGATCCAGGCGGAGTTCTCCGGGTGGGAGTTGGCCCGGGTGCAGCTGTTCCGGGACGGCACCCGCAAGGTGGTGTTGCGCCGCCGCCGGGTCAACCAACCCCAACCGGGCCTGTCCTACTGACTGACCCCGTCGGCGGCACCGACCGTCGTCCGGGGGCACCCGGGTGGCCCGGGGCCGCCGGCCGGCCCGCACCGGGCGAGCCCGGTGGTGCCGTCGGGCGACCCCGGCCACCGTCTAGTGCCGGTGCCCGGCGTGGTCGTGGTCGTCCTCGTCGAGGAACGGGTGCTCGTCGAGCCGACCCACCAGCCGGTCGTCGGCGGCCGGGGTGAACGGGCCCACCGGATCGTCGTCGTCGAACGACTCCAGGTCGACCGGGGTGCCGACCTCGCTGACCATCACCACCCCGTCCAGCGGCTCCAGCTCCGGCACGTCCAGGGCGGACAGCGAACCGTCGCCGCTCTGCAACAGCTCCAGCACCGCCTCGCCGACCCCCTCGACCGGCGCCGGCTCGTCGTCCTCGGGGGTGCCCTCGCGGCGGGCCACCTCGGCGACCCGCAGCAGCGCCGAGACGCTCGGCACCCGGTAGTCGCGGCGCTGGCGTACCGAGATGACCTGCGGGTGCGGGTCGGCGGCCTCGGCGTCCCCGGCCGCCCCGCCGAACCGCTCGTCGGCCTCGTCCGGGTCGATGGACTCGACGTCCCAGGGCGTGACCTCGCCGAACGCGTCGAGCAGCTGCTCGTCGTAGGCGAAGGAGGCGTTGTTCAACGCCACGTACGCCTGCCACACGTCGTCGTCGTCGATCCGACCCTGCGCGGCCCGCACGGCCGTCAGGTGGGCACGGGCCGCGTCGATCACGCGTTCCAGGGCGGCGTCCAGCTCACCGTGCTGGTCGGTCATGAGGCTGTCCCTTCGAGACATGGGGGGAGGTGCGGCACCGGTCCGGTCAGCAGTTGCGGAGGAACCGGTCGAGCACCCGCACGCCGAACTGTAGTCCGTCCACCGGTACCCGCTCGTCGATGCCGTGGAACAACGCCGAGAAGTTGAGATCCGCCGGCAGCCGCAGCGGGGCGAAACCGAAGCACCGCATGCCGAGCTGCGCGAACGCCTTGGCGTCGGTGCCGCCGGAGAGCATGTACGGCACCGGGCGGGCACCCGGGTCCTCGGCCCGCAACGCCGCCGACATCGCGTCGACCAGGTCGCCGTCGAAGGTCGTCTCCAGGGCGGGCTGGCGCTGGATGTACTCGATCTCGATGTCCGGGCCGACCAGCTCACGCAGCTGCCGTTCCAGCAGCTCGGACTGGCCGGGCAGGCTGCGGCAGTCGATGGTGGCGGTGGCCCGGCCGGGAATGACGTTGTCCTTGTAGCCGGCGGCCAGCCGGGTCGGGTTGGCGGTGCTCCGGACGGTCGCGCCGATGATGTTGGCGATCGGGCCGAGCTTGGCGATGGCGGTCTCCGGGTCGTCCGGGTCCAACTCCACGCCGAGCACGTCGGACAGCTCGGTCAGGAACGCCCGGACGGTCGGGGTGACGGTGAGCGGGAACCGGTGCCGCCCGATCCGGGCGACCGCCTCGGCCAGCGCGGTGACCGCGTTGTCGTCGTGGACGAACGAGCCGTGCCCGGGGCGGCCCTTGGCGTGCAGCCGCATCCAGTCCAGCCCCTTCTCGGCCGTCTCGATCAGGTAGAGCCGCTGGGCGTCGCTGATCGAGTAGGAGAAGCCGCCGACCTCGCCGACCGCCTCGGTGCAGCCGTCGAAGAGGTCCCGGTGCTGCTGGACGAGGAAGTGCGCGCCGTAGTCGCTGCCCGCCTCCTCGTCGGCCGTGTAGGCCAGCACGATGTCGCGGGGCGGGCGGACGCCGGTGCGCTGCCAGTGCCGTACCACCGCCAGCACCATCGCGTCGAAGTCCTTCATGTCGATCGCGCCCCGGCCCCACAGGTAGCCGTCGCGGACCTCGCCGGAGAACGGGTGCACCGACCACTCGGCGGCGTCGGCGGGCACCACGTCCAGGTGGCCGTGCACCAGCAGCGCGTCCCGGTCGGGCTCGGTGCCGGGGATGCGGGCGACCAGGTTGGCCCGCCCGGGCGCCGACTCGTGGATCTCGGCGGCCACGCCGACCTCGGCGAGCTTCTCCGCGACGTACTCGGCGGCCCGGCGCTCGCCCGCGCTGGTGTCGTTGTCGCCGGTGTTGGTGGTGTCGATGCGCAGCAGGTCACGGCAGAGGTCGACGACCTCGGCGGTGGGGTCGGGCGCGGCGGAGGCGGCATCGCTCGTCATCGCCTCTTTCTACCAGTCCCCGGCCCAGCCGCGAACGGCCCGGCCGCCGCGGCGACGGCCACCCGGGGCCGCCCGGCGGCGGGGTGCCGGCCGAGCGGGCCGTGGGCGGCGGAAACACCGGCGGTGGACGCCGTCCCGGTTTGCCGATCACCGGGTACGGGTACCGGCGCTGGCGTCCCCGTTCCGCCCGTCGCACCGGCCGGCGCCCCGCCCCGGCCCCCCCCGAGGAGGACGTCAAGTCCCCCGTTCCCCTGCCGCCGCTGCCGCCCTCCGCCGACGACGCCTACCGTCCGGGTGGGCGCAGCATGGCCGACCTCGCCGACACCGAACACCGGCAGCTGCTCGCCCTGGTCGACGAGGTCACCGACGCCACGGTGGCGCCCGCCCGGCGGCGCGAGGTGCTCCAGGTGCTCACCGCCATGGTGTCGCGGCACCTGTCGGCCGAGGAGCAGTACCTGCTGCCCACGATCCGCGCGGCACTGCCCGACGCCACCGCCCGGGTGGAGCGGGAGATCGCGGCGGACGCGACGCTGCTGACCGCGCTGAAGGCCCTCGCCGGACCGGACGACCCGACGCTCGCCGACGTCGCCGCCCAGGTGCGTCGGCATGTCACCGCGGTGGCCGAGCTGGTCACCCCGCTACGCGAGGTGGCCTCCGACGCGGAGCTGATCCGGCTGGGCAACCGGTGGGAGATCGCCGAGGAGGCGGCGCCGACCCGGCCGCATCCGGGCACCCCGGCCACCCCGCCGTGGAACAGGATCGTCGAACCGGCCGTCGGCGTGGTGGACAAGCTGCGCGACGCGGTGACCGGCCGGCGTACCCAGTTGGCCGACCTGAACCGCCGTCCGCGACAGTGATCGACCGAACCCGATCCGTCAGGTTCACCGGCCCGGTTCGGTCCGGGGCCTTCCGTCTATCGACGTGTGGCCATACCGTCACCATATGAATCTGGAGCTGCGTCACCTCCGGGTGGTCTGCGCTATCGCCGAGACGGGCAGCGTGACGAAGGCCGCGTCCACCCTCGGCCTGGCCCAGCCGGCCCTGACCGCCCAGCTTCAGCGCATCGAGCGGGCGCTGGGCGGTCCGCTGTTCGAACGCGACAGGCGGGGTGCCCGGCCGACCGCGCTGGGTGAGTTGGTGCTGTCCCGGGCCCGGGTGCTGCTGCCGGCGATGAAGGGCCTGCAGGACGAGGCGGCCCGGCTGGCGGGGGCCGACGACGCCCTCGGCCGGTACCGGTTCGGCGGGGTGAACAGCCCGATCCTGGGCCGGCTGGTGCACCGGCTCGCCGCCGAGCAGCCGCACGCGCAGATCACCACGTACGCGTCGTGGTCGGCCGACGAGCTGGCCGCCCTGGTCGCCGGTGGCCGGCTGGACTTCGCGCTGACCGGCGTCTGCGGCGACGCCACCCCGCCGGCGGAGTTCGGGCTGGCCTGGCGGGAGGTGGCGGTCGATCCGGTGCTGGTGCTGCTGCCGTCCGCCCACCCGTTGGCCGACCGCGACGAGGTCGGCCTGGCCGACCTGCGCCACGAGCAGTGGGTGGCCGCGCCGGGTGACGGCTGCTTCGGCGACTGCTTCGCCGCCGCCTGCGCCCGCGCCGGGTTCACCCCCCGCAAGGTGTACGAGACCGACGTGCGCGGCTGCATGGACCTGGTCGACGCCGGCGAGGCGGTGGCGTTGTGCCAGGCCACCTTCCGCCCGGTCGCCGGGTTGGTGACCCGGCGGCTGGCCGGCACCCCGCTGCGCTGGCGGCTGCTGCTCGGCTGGCACCCGGAATCCCCGGCGGCCCGGGTCGCCGAGGCGGTGCTGGACGACGCGGTCGCCGCGTACTCCGACTCGCTGGCCGCGCACCCGGACTACCTGGCCTGGTTGCTGCGGCATCCCGAGTTCGGGGCCCGGGACACCGGCACGGCCCGCCCGGCCCCACGGGTGCGAACGGCGTGACGGCGGGTATCAGCCCTGCATGACCGATCTCTATCCGGCCGCCGACCAGCGGGAGCTGCTGCGTCGGGCGGCCAGCGCGCACACCGCCGCCGCCCGTGACGTCGAGACGTTCCTGCGTCGGCTGCCCGAGGTTCCCGACCCGGCCGACATCACCGAGTACGCGACGCTGCTCACCCGGGAGGAGCAGACCCGCACCGAGCGGCAGGACGCGGCCGACGCCGCCGGCCTGCAACTGCCCAGCCTGGAGTCCGAGTAGCCGCACCGACGTGCCGGGCACCCGGGACGGCGTCCCGGGTGCCCGCCACGGTGTCGGCCCGGGTCCGGTTCCGGCGGGTCCGGTGCCGGTCCGGGTCCGGTCGGCGGGTCAGCGTTCGACGAGGACGTCGTGGCCCAGGTCGAGCAGGGCGTGCCGCCACTCGTCGTCGGCGTTGCCGTCGCCGGGCTTCTCGTCCACCAGCGACCGGATCCGGTCGATCGCCGCCCGCATCACCGCGACGTCGGCCGGGGTGAGGTCGACCTTGCGCTTACGCAGCACCGCCAGGATCTGCCGGCCGGGCTCGGGCAGGTCGAGGTCCGGGTCCGGGCCGAACGCCTCCTCGCCCGACCCCCGGGTCAGCAGCCACTGCCGCAGCTGTTCGGAGGGGACGTTCACCTCGGCGTGGAAGTCCTCCCAGATCAGCTCGACCTCGGGGTCGAGTCGCTGTTCGCGTGCCATCACGCCTCCTCTTCCGGTGGCCCGGGTGGCGCCGGGTCCCCGTCGTCGGTCCACTGCCCCGGGCCCTCCGGCGGCACCTGCACCCGGGTCGGGTTCGCCGTCGGGGGCGCGAGGATGGGTGCGGTCCGCTCGGCGTACTCCTCGGTCTCCTCGGGTTCGGTCATCTCCGCCCTCCGGTCATCGGGGATGCGAGGTGGTGGCGGGCGCGTAGTCGCGGTCGCCTGCGGACACGTCGAAGGTGAGCTGTCCGTCCCGCGCGTCGACGGTGACCTTCTGCCCCGGGGAGAGCTGGTTCTCCAGCAGCATCCGGGACAGCCGGTTGTCCACCTCCCGCTGGATCACCCGGCGCAGCGGCCGGGCCCCGAACTCCGGCTGGTAGCCGTGCTCGGCCAGCCAGTCGGTGCCGGCCGGGGTGACGTCGACCTGGATGTCCTGGGCGTGCAGCCGGCGGCGGGTCTCCTCCAGCAGCAGCCCGGTGATCTGGCGCAGCTGCTCGGCCTCCAGCCGCTGGAAGATGATCGTCTCGTCGATCCGGTTGAGGAACTCCGGGCGGAAGTTCTCCTGGAGCCGGCGCATCAGCCGCTCCCGCAGCTCGTCGGCCTCCTGCTGGTCGCCCTGCGCGCCGACGCCGAACCCGACCGTCCGCTGGGCCCCGGTGATCAGCTCCGAGCCCAGGTTGCTCGTCATGATCAGCACGGTGTTCTTGAAGTTGACCGTGCGGCCCTGGCTGTCGGTGAGCCGGCCGTCGTCGAGCACCTGCAGCAGGATGTTGAACACGTCCGGGTGGGCCTTCTCGATCTCGTCGAGCAGCACCACCGCGTACGGGCGGCGGCGGACCGCCTCGGTGAGCTGGCCGGCCTCCTCGTAGCCGACGTAGCCGGGGGGCGCGCCGACCAGCCGGGCCACCGTGTGCCGTTCCTGGAACTCGCTCATGTCCACCCGGACCATCCGGTCGGCCTCGCCGAACAGCGCCTCGGCCAGGGCGCGGGCCAGTTCGGTCTTGCCGACGCCGGTCGGGCCGAGGAACAGGAAGCTGCCCATCGGCCGGTTCGGGTCGGCCAGCCCGGTGCGGGAGCGGCGGACCGCCTCGGCGATGGCGTTGACCGCGTCGTCCTGGCCGATCACCTTCTGGTGCAGGTGGCCCTCCAGGCGCAGCAGCCGGTCCCGTTCCTCCTCGGTGAGCTGGCTGATCGGGATGCCGGTGGACCGGGAGACCACCTCGGCGATCTCCGTGGTGCCGACCGAGGGCACCTGGGTGTCGCCGCCGTCGCCCCGGACCCGGCCGATCTGCGCCTCCAGCTCGGCGAGCCGGTCGCGCAGCGCGGACGCCTTCTCGTACTGCTCGTCGGCGACCGCCTGTTCCTTGTCCCGACGGACGTCCTCCAGTTGCTGCTCCAGTTCCCGCACGTCGGAGGCGGGGGTGCGGGTACGCAGCCGGACCCGCGCGCCGGCCTGGTCGATGAGGTCGATCGCCTTGTCCGGCAGGAACCGGTCGGTGACGTACCGGTCGGACAGCTCGGTGGCGGTGACCAGCGCCTCGTCGGTGAACCGCACCTGGTGGTGGGCCTCGTAGCGGTCCCGCAGGCCGCGCAGGATGGCCACGGTGTCCTCGACGTCCGGCTCGGGCACCAGCACCGGCTGGAACCGGCGGGCCAGGGCGGCGTCCTTCTCGATGCTGCGCCGGTACTCGTCCAGCGTGGTCGCCCCGATCACCCGCAGCTCACCGCGCGCCAGCGCCGGCTTGAGCATGTTGGACGCGTCCATGCCGCCCTCGCTGCCGGCGCCGCCCGCGCCGACCAGGGTGTGGATCTCGTCCAGGAAGATGAAAATCTCGACCCGGTGGGCCCGGATCTCGTCGATCACCGTCTTGAGCCGCTCCTCGAAGTCGCCCCGGTAGCGGGTCCCGGCGACCAGGCCGGCCAGGTCGAGTTGGACGACCCGCTTGCCGAGCAGCGTCTGCGGCACGTCACCGTCGCAGATCCGCTCGGCCAGGCCCTCCACGATGGCGGTCTTGCCGACGCCGGCCTCGCCGATGAGCACCGGGTTGTTCTTGGTCCGCCGGGACAGGATCTCGACCGCCTGTTCGATCTCGTCGGCGCGGCCGATCACCGGGTCGATCTGGTCGTTGCGGGCCAGGTCGGTGAGGTCCTGGCCGTACTGGTCGAGGGTGGGCGTGCCCCGGTCCGGTTTCGGGCCGGCCGTCGCCCCGCGTTCGGCGCCCGCCGCCTGCAACGACTCGGGCTGGATCCGGCCGGCGGCGAGCATCCGACCGGCGGGCGACTCCGGGTTGAGCGGCAACGCCATCAGGATGTGCTCGGGGCCGATGTAGTTCGCCCCCATCGCCCGGGAGAGCTGGTGGGCGTCGAGCAACGCCCGTTTCGCCGCCGGGGTGAGGGAGAGGTTCGGTGGCACCTCGCCGCGCGGGGCGCCGTCGGCGCGGCCACCGAGCGCGTTGACCAGGGTGTCCGGGTCGGCGCCGGCACGGCGTACCAGGTCGCGCAGCGGCTCGCGCTGCAACGCCGCCCAGAGCAGGTGGTCGGTGTCCAGGTCGGTGCTGTGTTTCTGGGCGGCCCGCCGGGCGGCGTCGGCCAGCATCTCCCGGGCGTCGGCGGTCATCAGCCGGGTGATGTCGACCCGATGGGCCGGCCGGCGTCCGCCCTCACCCCGACCGAAGTACCGGGCCAGGAACTCGTCCCACGGGTCGGAGCCGAAGTCACCGGGTCCCATCATGTCTGTCCTCCGCTCCTCGGGCGCGGCCGGGCCGCCGAGGGCGACACGCAGGCGCGACACGATCGCCGGTGGCTACCCGACGGTCGCCCCGACAAACGCCGACAGGTGGCAGGGTGGAGGCATGGACACCCATCCGCTGCTGATCGTCGACGGTGCGAACGTGGTCGGCTCCCGGCCGGACGGCTGGTGGCACGACCGGGCCGGTGCGGCGGCCCGGCTGCGCGACCGGCTGGTCCCGGTGGCCGACACCGGCGTGCCCCCGGAGCTGCCGGCGCCCGTCGAGGTGGTGCTGGTGGTGGAGGGCGCGGCCCGTGACGTGCCGGGCGTGGCCGGGGTACGCACCGTCGCAGCCCCCGGTTCGGGCGACGACACCATCGTCGACCTGGTCCGCGAGTCGGCGGACCGGCGGCGGCTGGTGGTCACCGCCGACCGGGAGCTGCGCGGCCGGGTGGGCGAGTTGGGCGCCGAGGTGTACGGCCCACGCTGGTTGCCCTCCTGACCCCCGTCCACGGCGTGGGTGGGTGGCGCGCAACCCCGCCCCGGCGGTCCCGTCGGCGGGATCAGATGTCCCGCTACCGTGACCGGGTCAGCGGCTTCCCGCACGTCAGGGCGGTAACGGGACAGCGCGGCGGCAACACCGCCAGGGCGGATGTTCTCTCCCCGTCGGGTATACGTTGTAATGGAGATCTCCCCGCCCCCAGGAGGTCACCCGTGGCGAGCGTCGCCGAGCTGAAGGCCGCGATCGACATCGCCCTCCAACAGATCGGTGACGGGCAGAGCGCCGTCCAGGCCGCCGGGGAGAAGCTCGCCGAGGCGCAGCAGACCCTCGCCGGGGCGCTGGAGGGCAGCGGGCACGAGACCGTCGAGGCCGCCCAGGCCTCCCTCACCCAGGCCGGCCAGGAGCTGGAGGAATGTCTCGCCGCGACGCTCGTCGCGGTGGAACAGGCGCAGCTCTACGTGTCGTCGCTGTAGCGGGGCGTCGTGTCGATCGTCGAGGACGTCGGAGCCCAGGTACGGGCCGCCGCCGAGGAGTTTCCCCTGGCCCAGCTCGCCCTGGCCCTGGAGAAGTTCGGCCAGGCCACCGAGCGGTTGCGCTGGGTACGCCAGGAGTCGGCCAACCCGATGGGGGTGCCGGAACTCGCCGCCGCCACCGAACACGCCGAGTCGGCCGGACACGCCCTGCGGGTCGCCCAGGAACAGCTCTCCGGCTACCTCGCCGCCATCGGGCTGGCCCCCGACGGCCCGCCCCCGGCGCGCGCCGACGGTCCCGCGCCACGCCACGACGGGCCCCGGGGCGACACCACCGCGCCACCTGCCGCCCCGGCACCGGCCGCCGACGAGGACCCCACCGTCAAGCGCTGGTGGGCGGTCCGGGTCGCCGAGCTGACCGGCGGCCGGGAGGGCCAACCCGAGCAGCCGGACGAGCGGGTCGCCGACTCCCGGGAACTGCTGCACCGGGTCGTCGCCGGCATCCGCTCCGGCGACCGGGACCGGCTGCACCGGGAGCTGCGCGCCGCGCACGCCGACGTCGGCCTCGGGCTCGCCGCGATCGCCCCGCCGCTGCTACGCGACCTCGCCGGGGAACTGCTCGGGCATCCGCCCCGCGCCGACGACCTGCCCCGGCTGCGCCGGGAACTGGACGGCCGGGTCCGCGACCTGCTGCCCGGTCTGCCGCCGCCGGTGCTGCACACCCTGCTCACCCGGGTCTGCCGGATGCCCCCGCCACGCCGGGGCGAGGGCGAGCAGGAGCAGCCGCACGCCGCCGACC
>NZ_JBMDWU010000017.1:0-5669 GCF_048594385.1 Micromonospora sp.
GCCCTGGGCGATGCCGACGGCCTGGGCGGCGATGGTGACGCGGGTGTGGTCCAGGGTCCGCATCGCGGTGCCGAACCCGGTGCCCTCCGCGCCGATCATCCGGTCGGCGGGGATGCGCACGTTGTCGAGGTAGACCTCCCGGGTGGGGGAGCCCTTGATGCCGAGTT
This sequence comes from Micromonospora sp., assembly GCF_048594385.1. Classification (NCBI taxonomy): domain Bacteria; kingdom Bacillati; phylum Actinomycetota; class Actinomycetes; order Micromonosporales; family Micromonosporaceae; genus Micromonospora; species Micromonospora sp. The sequence goes on from NZ_JBMDWU010000017.1 coordinate 168, forward strand.
TCTTCTCCGGCGCGCCGAAGCTGACCCCGGGGTCGGACTTCTCGACGACGAACGCGGAGATGCCCCGGGACCGGGCGGCCGGGTCGGTGACGGCGAACACGGTGTAGAACTCCGACACCCCGGCGTTGGTGATCCACCGTTTCACCCCGTTGAGGACCCAGTGGTCCCCGTCCCGGACCGCCCGGGTGGTCATCGACGCCGCGTCGCTGCCGGCCTCGGGCTCGGACAGGCAGTACGAGAACATCGCCTCGCCCGCCGCCACCGGCGTCAGGTAACGCCGCTTCAACTCCTGCGACCCGGCCAGCAGCAACGGCATCGTGCCCAGCTTGTTGCCGGCGGGGATGAGGGCCGACGAGGCGCAGGCGCGGGCGACCTCCTCGATGACGATCGCGGTGGCCAGGGCGTCCGCGCCGGCCCCGCCGTACTCGACGGGGATGTGCGGGGCGTGGAAGTCGGCGGCCCGCAGCGCGTCGTAGCCGGGGCGGGGGAACTCGCCGCTCTCGTCGGCCTCGGCCGCGTGCGGGGCCACCTTGGCGGCACAGACCTCGCGGACCGCCTCGCGGACCGCGTCGTGCTCCTCGGGCAACCGGTACGCCTCGAACACCACAGACCCCCTCGTCAGAACCGCTGGTCAGCAAAATACCATCCGGTCGGTATGTTGAGCACCCCTTGAGTTGTCCGGGCCGGGGGTGTTAGATACCCACCAGTCGGAATGTGGGAGGCCGGATGACCCGCGCGGTCCGGGCAGGCATGGACTTCGTCTCCGCGCTCGACCGGGGCAGCCTCGGTGGCCTCGCCCGGTTGTGCGCCCCCGACGCGACCTGGTGGGTGGACACCGGCCCGGACCGTCGCGGCGGCGACCCGGCGCTCGCCCCGCACGGCAGCGGACGTTTCCCCCTGCACGGCCGCATGCGGATGGACGACAAACTGGCGCTGATGCGGTCCCTCGGCCCCCACGCGTTCCCCACCGGCTGCCGGCAGATCCCCCGGCGGATCGTCGCCGGGGACGACACCTGCGTCATCGAGGTCGAGGGGTACGGCGTCCACGCCAGCGGACGCGAGTACGCCAACCGCTACGGCTTCGTCGTCGACGTGGACCCGACCGGCGCGATCGTCGCCGTACGGGAGTACCTCGACACCGCCCACGCGCAGCACGTCGTGGGCGACGACGCGCCCGTACCCCGCAGCAGCCTCGACGACCCCCCGCACCACGACCCCCGACGCCACGACCCGCCCGACCCGATCGACGCGCCCCCGGCACTGGCGACCGCGCTGGCGATGTGGCCGGCCCTCGCCCGGGGCGACCTCGAAGCCTTCGGCGCGCTGTTCACCGCCGACGCCACCTGGTGGACCGACTCCGGCCGCCGCCGCGACCTCGGCCGGCTCCACGGCCGGGGCGACCTCGACGCCAACGGCCCGTTGCACGGGCGGGTCGCGATGAGCGGGAAACTCGCCGCCATGCGGGCCCGACTGGCCGGCGGAGCCTACGCGTCCCCCGGGATCGCGGTCACCGCCGACCGGTGGATAGTCGACGACACCCTGGTCGCAGTCGAGGCCCACGGACACGCCGTCCTCGGCGACGGCGCCCGCTACCAGAACCGCTACCTCTGGATCGTCGACGTCCGGCCCGGCGGCATCGCCGAGGTCCGCGAGTACTGCGACACCCTGCACGTCACCGACCTGATGGGCGTCGCCCCGGAGGCCGACCGATGACCCTGCCGTTCACCGACCTCAACCACGTGCTGACCACCACCCGGTCGGTCCGGCTGCGCCTCGACTACGACCGTCCGGTGCCCCTCGACCTCGTCGGCGAGTGCCTCCAACTCGCCGTCCAGGCGCCCACCGGAGGCGGCGCCGAGGACTGGCGCTGGCTCGTCGTCGGCGACCCGGCGCTCAAGACCGAACTGGCGACGCTCTACCACTCCGCCTACCGCACCCACGTGCACGAACCGCTGCACAGCGCGGCGGGCACCGGGAACGACCTGGTCCGGGGCCGCCTCGGCGGCGTCGACGCGGACGGCACGGTCAGCGCCCGCACCGCCCGCATCCTCGCCGGGGCCGAGCACCTCGCGCGGCACATCGGGCGGGCCCCGTACCTGGTCATCCCGTGCGCCACCCGGCCCGACCCGGCCACCGGAGGTCCCGGCACCAACTCCGCCCTCTACGGATCGCTCTATCCGGCGATCTGGCAGTTCAACCTGGCGCTGCGGGCGCGCGGACTCGGCACCGTCATCACCACCCTGCACCTGCACCACGCCGCCGCCGTCGCCACGCTGCTCGGCATCCCCGACGGCGCGGTGCAGATCACCATGCTGCCGGTCGCGTACACCGTCGGCACCGACTTCAGGGTCGCGGCCCGTCGGCCCGTGCACAGCGTCAGCTACCTCGACCGGTGGGGCACCCCGTTGCCCTACCGGGACAAGCCCGTCGACCGCCTCACCGGAGAGGACCACCGATGACCGGAGCAGTGATCACCGACATCGACGAGGTGCTGACCACCACCCGCGCGGTGCGCCACCGGCTGGACTTCGACCGGCCCGTCGGCCGCGCCGTCGTCGAGGAGTGCCTGCGCCTCGCGCAGCAGGCGCCGATGGGCTCCAACCTGGAGGACTGGCGGATCGTCGCGGTCGACGACCCGGCACTCAAGCGGGAACTGTCCACCCTGTACACCGAGATCTGGCACGACACGGTCGCCCGCCCGCTGGCCGACGGCGAGGCGGCCACCACCACCCGGTTGTCACCCGGCGTCCGGGCCGACCCGCAGGCCCAGGCCCGCCAGCAGCGGGTCCTCGCCGCCGTCAAGCACCTCGTCGACCACCTGGCGCAGGTGCCCGTCCTGGTCGTGCTGTGCAGCACCAAACCGGTCCCGCAGCGACCCGTCGGCGGCACCGCCTCCGGTTACTACGGGTCGATCTTCCCGTTCGCCTGGTCGTTCCAGCTCGCCCTGCGCTCCCGGGGCCTCGGCTCGGTACTGGCCACCGCCCTGGCCCACCGGGCCACCCGGGTACGCGAGGTGCTCGGCCTGCCCGACGACTGGCGACCGGTCACCCTCGTCCCGGTCGCCTACACCCGGGGCCTGGACTTCCGCCCCGCCGCCCGCGCCGACCTCGCCGACGTGGCGTTCTGGAACGGGCCCACCGAACCGGCCGGATCGGCGGCCCGGTGAGAGCCGCCCACGTCCGTACCCCCAGCGTCGCCGACCCGGTCGGCGCGCTGCACGTCGGCGACCTCGCCGCCCCGACGGCACCCCCCGGCTGGGTCGACGTCGACGTCCGGGCCGGCGCGCTGAACATGCACGACCTGTGGACGCTGCGCGGCATCGGCACCACCGGGCACGACGGGCCCCGGGTCATCGGCAGCGACGCGGCAGGCGTCGCCGCGGGCCGCGAGGTGATCGTCTACCCGGTGCTGCCCACCGCGCCCGACGGTCGGACCGTCCCGCACGCCACCCTGCTGCCCGACGCCGGCCACGGCGTGCTCGCCGAACGGATCGTCGTCCCGGCGGCGCACCTCGTCGCCAAACCCGCCGGATTGAGCTGGGCCGAGGCCGCCAGCCTGCCGACCGCCTGGCTCACCGCGTACCGGATGCTGTTCACCCGGGCGGCCGTCGGCCCCGGGCGGACCGTGCTGGTGCAGGGCGCGGGTGGCGGGGTGGCGACCGCCGCGATCAGCCTCGCCGTGGCCGCCGGCGCAACCGTGATGGTCACCTCCCGCTCGGCGGCCAAACGGGAACGGGCGCTCGCCCTCGGCGCAGCCGTCGCCCTGGACAGCGACGCACGGACCCCGGAACTCGCCGACATCGTCGTGGAGACCGTCGGCGCGGCCACCTTCGCCCATTCGACCCGCTGCACCCGGGCCGGCGGCACCATCGTGGTGTGCGGCGGCACCAGCGGCTTCACCGCCGAGCTGGACCTGCCACGCCTGTTCGCCCGGGAGATCAGCGTGCACGGCGCGACCATGGGCACCCTCGACGAGTTCGTGGCGCTGGTCGGGTTCGTCGACACCCACCGGCTCCGACCCGTCGTCGACAGCGTCGTCGACCTCGCCGACATCCGGATCCAGGCGGCCCGGATGCTGGCCGGCACCGCGTTCGGCAAGCTCTGCGTGAGCCTGACGTGACCTCCGTGGTGCTGACCCGGCGCGGGACCGCACTCTGGGCGCGCATCGACCGGCCCGGGTCCGGCAACGCCTGCGACAGCACCGTGCTGACCGGTCTCGAACGGTGGCTCGCCGCCGCGACCGACCCGGGCGTACGCGTGCTCGTGCTCACCGGCACCGGCCGCAGCTTCTGCGCCGGGGCCGACCTCGCCGAGGCCACCGCCCTGCTCGGTGACCTGCCCGCGCTGCTGGCCCACCTCGACCGGGGCCGCCGCCTGGTCCGCGCCCTCCGGGCGGCCCCGGTGCCCACCGTCGCCGCGGTCAACGGGGCGGCCTTCGGCGGCGGCCTCGAACTGCTGCTCGGCTGCGACATCGCGGTCGCCGCCGACAGCGCCCGGATCGGCGACCGGCACCTCGCCGCCGGTCAGGTCCCCGGCTGGGGGTCCAGCGTGCTGCTGCCCCTCGCCGTCGGCCCGGCGCTCGCCCGACGCCTGCTGATCACGGGGGAGACCTGGTCGGCCGAGGAATCGGTACGCCGGGGACTGGTCAGCGCCGCCGTCGCCGACGACCGTCTCGTCGGGCACGTCGACGCGCTGGCCGCAGCGGTCGCGGCCCGCGACCCGGCGGCGGTCCGCCGGATGCTCACGCTCGCCCGCCCGCCGGTGGCCGAGGCGGACTGGGACCGGGAGTGGGAGACGCTCACCGCGCACGTCACGGCCCAGGCGGCGGCCCGTGCCGGCACCACGTCCCCGCCCGACCGTCACGCCCCCGGGGCACCCACCCGACCCGACACCCTGGACCCACCACCCGGAACGGAGCACCCCCGATGCGCACCATGAGACGGACCACCGTCGACACCCCGACCGACCTGCTGGGGCTGGTCGGCACGGAGCTGGGCGTCAGCGCGCCGCAGGTGGTGACCCAGCGGCAGGTCGACCAGTTCGCCGACGTCACCGGGGACCACCAGTGGATCCACGTCGACGTCGAACGGGCCCGGTCCGGGCCGTTCGGCGGCACCGTCGTGCACGGGTTCCTCACCCTGGCCCTCGTCCCCCGGCTGCTCGCCGACATCCTGGAGGTGCGGACCTTCTCGATGGGGGTCAACTACGGCCTCGACCGGGTCCGGTTCGTCAGGCCGCTGCCGCCGGGGGTCGAGATCCAGGGCACCGCGACCCTCGTCGCGGCCACCGCGATCACCGCGCCCGGCCCGCAGGCCACCCCCGGGGTGCAGGCCACGGCGTCGGTGGCGGTGGAGTTCGCCGACACGTCGCAGCCCTGCTGCGTGGCGGAGATCGTGTTCCGCTACTACGCCTGAGCTCGGGGAGCGTCGCCCGACCCACCCGGCGTCGGCCGGATCACGGCCGACGCCCGGGCCGCCGGCCCCCCGCCCCGCCGCCGGCGGGC
>NZ_JBMDWU010000170.1:0-3060 GCF_048594385.1 Micromonospora sp.
GGGGGGGCGCGTGCCGGGCGGGTGGGGGGGGCGCCCCCGGGGGGGGGGGGGTGGGGGGGGGCCCGCCCCCACGCCGGCGCGGGGGCCCCCCCCACGCCACGCCGTCACAGGGAGAGTCGTGTTCCAACAGCCGCAGACGCCCGCTCCGAGGCCCCCACCCGACCCCCGCCCGCAGCCCTCACCCCCGCCCGCGCCGCCGATCGTCCCTGGCCCGATCGGGCCGTTCATCCCGCCCTACCAGGGACCGGGCCGCATGACGAACGTCGTCGTGCCGGATCGCTGGACGGACAGCCGGAACCGGGGGCCGGGGCGATGAAGGAACCCAGGCTGAGGGCCGGCGACCTCATCCACCTGACCCGCGAGGTCAGCCCGCAGTTCATCCGGCCGATCACGGTACGGGTGATCCGTGAGCTGACCGACCGCCACACGTACGACGGCTGGACCTGGATCGAGGCGTACGAGCTGGGGCCGGACGGCCTGGCCCGACGACGGCGCGAGCTGTACGTCCGCCGCGCCGGGGCGCGTTGGCTTCCCTCCCCGCCTCCGGCAGCGACCCGGCCGCCCGCCCCACGGGCAGCGACCAGGTCGGCAGCTCGCGGCTCGGCGACGTCGACGTGACGCCACTCGACGGGCTCGACCACCGCCCGCTGCGCCCGATCTGGCTGTGCCGCCTCGACGCGAACCCGTGGCCCTGCGGGGAGGCGAAACTCGCCCTGCGCGCCGCGTTCGCCGACGACCGGTCGGCTCTGCTGACCCTGATGTCGACGCTCCAACGGGAGGCGGAGAACCACCTCACCCAGCTCGACGGCGGCCGGTCGAACAACCTCACCGACCGCTTCCTGTCCTGGGCACAGCCACCCGACCACTGAGCCCTTCGTGCGACCCGTCGGCAGGCGGTGCGGCACGATGGAGGCATGAGCGCACGGGTACGGGCACCAGAGTTGCGTGGTCGGGGCTGGTTGAACACCGGTGGGCGGGAGCTGCGGCTCGCCGACCTGCAGGGAAAGATCATTCTGCTCGACTTCTGGACCTTCTGCTGCATCAACTGCCTGCACGTGCTCGACGAGTTGCGCCCGCTGGAGGAGAAGTACGCCGACGTGCTGGTCGTCGTCGGGGTGCACTCGCCGAAGTTCGAGCACGAGAAGGACCCGGCCGCGTTGGCCGCCGCCGTCGAGCGGTACGGCGTGCACCACCCGGTGCTCGACGATCCCGAGCTGGACATGTGGCAGCAGTACGCGGCGAAGGCGTGGCCCACCCTGGCGGTGGTCGACCCGGAGGGGTACGTGGTCGCCACGATGGCCGGCGAGGGTCACGCCGAGGGGCTGGTCCGGCTGGTCGACGACCTGATCGCCACCCACGAGGCCAAGGGCACCCTGCACCGGGGCGACGGGCCGTACGTGCCGCCGACGCCACCGGAGACGACGCTGCGCTTCCCCGGCAAGGCCGTGCTGCTCGACGGCGGCAACCTGCTGGTTTCCGACTCGGCCCGGCACAGCCTGGTCGAGCTGGCCCCGGACGGCGAGACGCTGATCAGGCGGATCGGTTCCGGTGAGCGGGGCCGGGTCGACGGGCCGGCCGCCTCGGCAGGCTTCGCCGAGCCGCAGGGGCTCTGCCTGCTGCCCCCGCACGTCGCCGAGGTCGCCGGCTACGACCTGCTGGTCGCCGACACGGTCAACCACCTGCTGCGCGGCGTACGTCTGGACACCGGCGAGGTGACCACGGTCGCCGGCACCGGCCGGCAGTGGCGGTCCACGGTCGACGACCACGCCCACGACGCGCTCTCCGTCGACCTTTCCTCCCCGTGGGACCTGGCCTGGTACGACGACAAGGTCATCGTGGCGATGGCCGGCATCCACCAGCTCTGGTGGTTCGACCCGATCAAGCGGACCGCCGGCATGTGGGCGGGCACCACCGTCGAGGCGCTGCGTGACGGCCCGCTGACCGAGGCGTGGCTGGCCCAGCCGTCCGGCCTGTCCGTCTCGGGCGACGGCGCGCGGCTCTGGGTGGCCGACAGCGAAACCAGCGCCATCCGTTTCGTGCAGGACGGCGTGCTCGGCACCGCCGTTGGGCAGGGGCTGTTCGACTTCGGGCACGTGGACGGGCCGGCCGACCGGGCGTTGCTCCAGCATCCGCTGGGGGTGTGCGCGCTGCCCGACGGCTCGGTGCTGATCGCCGACACCTACAACGGCGCGGTCCGCCGCTTCGACCCGGCGACCGGCCTGGTCGCCACGGTGGCCGACGGGCTGGCCGAGCCGAGCGACCTGGTGCTCACCGCCGACGGCGGGGTGCTGGTGGTGGAGTCGGCCGCGCACCGGCTGACCCGGCTCGCCCCGGGCGCGTTGACCGCCGCCGGGGCGGACACCGTGGACGGTCCCCGGCACCGGCTGGAACGCAAACCCACCGACGTCGCGGCCGGCGAGGTGACCCTGGAGGTGCTCTTCACGCCGGCGCCGGGGCAGAAGCTGGACGAGACGTACGGGCCGTCGACCCGGCTGGTCGTCTCGGCCTCGCCGCCGGAGCTGCTGGTCGAGGGGGCCGGCACCGGCACCGAGCTGTCCCGCCGGCTGGTGGTCGACCCGGCCGTACCGCAGGGGGTGCTCCAGGTGACCGCCCAGGCCGCCACCTGCGACGCCGACGTCGAACACGCCGCCTGCCACCGGACCCGGCAGGACTGGGGTGTTCCGGTACGGGTGGTCGACGACGGCGCGACCCGCGTCCCGTTGGTGCTGCGCGGCCTGGACACCTGAGCGCCCGGCGGGCGGGCACCGGATCCGCCCGGCCGGGCCATCAGGGCGAACAGGCGACGGTCAGGCGAACGGGGTCGGGGTGACCCCGGCGTCGATCAGCGCGGCCCGCACCAGGGCGGCCGAGGCGACCGCGCCGGGGCTGTCCCCGTGCAGGCAGATCGAGGCGACCGGGCACGGCACCACGGTCCCGTCGACCGCCACCACGGTGTGCTCGGTGGCCATCCGGACCGCCCGGACGGCCACCTCCTCCGGGTCGGTGACCAGCGCGCCCGGCGCGGTACGCGGCACCAGCGCCCCGGTGGGCAGGTAGCCC